>DASPSK010000114.1:0-17085 GCA_035623975.1 Acidimicrobiales bacterium
GTTCACACTCGTCGAGCCACCGATCCAGGAGCTGGCCGACGGTGATGCCCATGCCGTCCGTGCGTCCTGGGGCGTTGCGGTCCACGAGGTCCCGGAGTGCGGCTTCTGCCGCACGAGCGCCTCCGTGGAAGGTCTTGGAGACCTGATGGCGCTTGCCGGTGACGGGGTCGTAGCCGAGGTGTACCCGCAGCTCCCATACGCCGTCTCGTATCTGGCGCTTCGATCCACGCACGGACCCATCGTAGCGACGTGCTGTGACCGTTGGTGAGGATTTGGTGGGGGAGAACTCCGGATAGCAGAAGGCCCCACTCCGAAAAGTGGGGCCTGACCTGCTGTTTCTCTGGTGGCGGGGGTAGGATTTGAACCTACGACCTTCGGGTTATGAGCCCGACGAGCTACCTGACTGCTCCACCCCGCGGCGTTTCGCCAGCTTACCGCCATCCGCTGGTCGACGGCCAGCGCCCGGGGGCAGGCGATCTCGTCGAACCGCTCGCCTGAACTGACCAAGCCTGACCGGTTGTTCCGGCTGGGCACACGAAAACTTGGCTTAAAGCCCTATAACGCCGATCTGAGTGCGAGCCGCGACCGGGCAGGCCCTGTGCGGTCGCGCTGGGCACGCAGAACGAGACCAGGTGCCGTGACGAGGCCGATCTGAGTGCGAGCCGCGACCGGGCAGGCCCCGTGCGGTCGCGCTGGGCACGCGGAACGAGACCGGGCACCGTGACGAGAGCCGTCTGAGTGCGGGCCCTGACCGTGAAGGACCGCACAAGGCAGACCCGCGCTACCGGTCCCGATGGGCCAGCCCCGAGCCGTCCAGCGTCACTCGAAGCCTCACTCGAACAGTTCGGGATCCGTCCGACGATCTCGTCCCACAGCGGCTGGAAGGAGAACCCGTCACGCGCCTCCTACGGAGGCACCGCTGCCAGAGGAGCCCGAGGCGGGCCCACGCGTGATCGAGCTCGCCTTCGGCACGGTCGTCGTCGTGGTGGTCGAGGTGGTGCTCGAGGAGGTGCTCGAGCCCTTGTGTGCCTCCAGCTTCGACACCTGCATGTCGATCTGGGCGAGAAGGGTCTTGAGCGAAGCCTCGTCCGCGCCATAGGTGGCCAGGTCGCCCGCTTTCAGCGCCGCGTAGGCGGCTGTTTCCAGGTTCTCGGCCGTCGTGATCTCGCTGGCGATGTTCTGAGTGATGTTCGTCGAGCCAACCGCGGCGATGGAATTTCCAATCGCCTGCGTCAAGGCTCCCCCGGGACCGAGCAGCGTCGTGCCGATCTCGACCTTGCCTCCGTAGTAGACGACCACGTACTGCAGTTGCGGGACGGCGTTGCTCGAGGACAGGACGAAGAGCGCCCGGACATAGAGCAGTGACTGGTCAATCGGGATGACGAGCGTGGGTCCGAAAGCCACCCTCGAGCCCGCCAATCCGAGGAGCGTCTCCTCCGATGACACGTCATGACTGGCGTCGATCTGGGCATCGGCGGTGGCAGGCCCGAAGACCGTAATTGCTGCCGGGACCTCGTAGGCGGTCAGCTGCCCGTAGGAGCTGTAGCTGCAATTGGCGACGAGAAAGGTGGTGAGGTTCTGCGCCGAGGAGCCGAGAGGAACGAGAGGCGCGAAGGCGTTGAACGTCGGTGCCGACTGTCCTGGGAGCTGGAGGAGCTGGTACACCGCGGGCGAGCCTGGTCCCGTCAGCGCCAGCTGCCAGGCGGTGCCGCCAACGAGGTTCGAGTACCAGATCGGCGCCTGGTCCGGAAGCAGGTGATACCTGCCGAACACGGTCGCCTCGACGGCGAGGAGGTCCTGCGGGTATCGCAAATGCGCTTGGAGGATCGCGCCCATCTCGGAGCTCGGCTTGAACATGCCCGGGAAGATCCGCTCCCAGGCCCGCAGGATCGGGTCACTCGAGAGGCTGGCGGAGCTCTCACCCATGGCGTACAGGGTGACCTGGCCCGTGTAGGCGTTCACGACGGCTTTGACGGAGTTGCGCACGTAGTTGAAGTCACCGCCGAGACCGCTGCCGGGCGACAAACCCGGCGTCGAGACCGTTTGCGAGTACGGGTAGTAGCTCGTCGTCGTGTAGGCATCCACCACCCAGTCGAGCTGGCCGCCGTTGATGACCGGGTAGGGGTTGGCGTCGATCTGGAGAAACGGCGCCACTTTCTGCACGAGCGTGCGCACGTCCTGATTGAAGATGATGCGGGAGTCAGGTGTGACAAGCCTGGAGACGAGGAGGTTGAAGTCGTGAAAGCGGAGGGCAAAGGCGAGCTTCTGCCAGACGCTCCCGATCCGGATCCCGCCGCCACCCTTGTAGAGGGTCGGCGAGGATGACTGCGGGTTGTACTCCGGTTGTCGAGTGTCGACGACGACGTATCCGGTCTCACCCACGCCGTAGTAGACGTCCGGCTGCTGCACGAGAGGAGCCCCTAACGCCTCCTGAACCGGGATGTTCTTAAGAGCAAAGGTCGGACTGGAGAAGGTGGTGTTGGCCGGCGCCATGACGACGCCGTACCCGTGGGTGTAGACGAGGTGAGCGTTCACCCACGAAGAGCTGGCGAGGCTCGATGGCGAGATCTCCCGCACCCCGATCACGACAGGAGTGAGCTCCTTTGAGTTGCTCGCTCCGCTGTCGAGGTTGTAGCGGTCGAGAGAGAGGCCGTTGATCGTGTAGAAGCCCTTCAGTTGCTGCAGCTTCTGGTAGGTCTGCGAGGAGACGGACGGGTCCCACAGGTCGACGTCCTCGAGGGACGCCGCGTCGTTGCTGATGACCGCCGGCGTTGCATCGTTGGCTCCCTGGAAGGGAGTCGAAGAGACCCCGGCGGCACCGTAGGCACCTTGTTGAAGGCCGTAGGCGGCTCTGGTGGCGGTGATGTTGCGGGAGATGTAGGGAAGCTCCAGACTGCTCGCGGCCGGAGTCACTTCCAACGACTGCACGGCCCAGGGGAACACGACCCCGATGGCGATGGCGACGAACGCCCACAGACCGGCGGCGACGATCGGCAGCATCCATCCGCGGGCATAGAGGTTGAGGACGAAGAGCACGAACGCCGTCAGTGCCACGATCGCCAGCAGGTTCAGGGCGGGCAGGCGCACGTGCAGGTCGGTGTAATCGGCGCCCTGGAAGAGCGAGCCCCGCGACAGCTCGAGGGCGTACCGGTCCACGTAGAAGTAACCCGCCGCACGCACGAGAGCGAGGACGGCGAAGATGGCCGAGAAGTGCGCCGTCGCCCGTGGATCGACCCGCGGCGAGGGGCCGGAGAAGCGCAGTCCCCCGTTCATGTAGTAAGCCGCCGCGCACACGATGGCGAGGACGATCAAAGCTACCTGCGTCCAGTCGACGAGGAACGACAGGAAGGGGAGCTTGAAGACGAAGTAGCCGATGTCCTTGTGGAACACGGGGTCCGCCTTGCCGAAGGTGCCGCCGTGCAGGAACAGCAGCCAGTGCTGCCACTGCGACGTCGTCCCGTTCCCGAGGATCAGAGCGAGGAAGAACGACACGACGGTCCTCAGACCGAAACGGTGCCGCCCCACCAACGCCTGGTACCGCCGCACGAACTCCTGCTCGGGCGACATGAACAGCGCTCGTGGGGCCACCCGGTCGACCACGAGAAGGCTGAACCAGCAGGCGAGGAAGAACAGCCCCGTGAAGAAGACCAGCAGCTCGAGCTTGGTCGCCGTCATCGTGCGCCAGACGTCGTCGGCCCTGACCGATCGGTACCAGAGGTAATTCGTGAACAGGTCGGCCAGCCCCTGCACGGCGACGAGGAGGAGGATGACGATGAGGATCCCGCCGAGCAGCCAGAGCTGATATCGCCTCATCGGGCTGGGGGTGGACAACACCGCTTCGTTCGGAACCCTCACTGCTGCACCTCGTTCACGACTTCACGATCTTCCGTGGACCGTCGAGTGTCCCACTCTTGAAGCTCAATCGGTCGTCGCCACGAGAAGGCACCGGCAACCCGGATGCACCGGTGGGTAGAGCTGGCCGGTGGGCCAGGCCTCCCCTGCCCGTTGCTCGCCGGCGAGGGCATTGTCGTCGCAGTCCGGACAGGGCTTCCCATCGTCCACGACCCATCGCACGATCGTGCCCTCGGCCGCGGCGACGGCACCAGTCGCGAACGCCCGGGTGGCAAAGTCACCCGCGATGCCTTCCACGCGGGGTCCCTTCCACTCGCGGTAGGCGGCGCCTGCTGCGTCCTGAGCCGCCTCGCCCGCCTCGCCGAGAGCCTGCAGGGACTCCACGACCCGGTGGCGCAGGAGGCTCGAGAGCTCGGCAGCGAGCTCCAGGGCGAGCGCTCTTCCCGTCTCGGCCGCCTCGGCCGCGATCTCGGCGTCATCGAGCTCGCCCTCGTCGGCGCCGTCCGGCCGGAGCCAGCCCCGGCCGACGAGCCAACCCTCCGAGAGCGCTCCAGAGGCAGCCTGCGTGTACCGCTCGCTCTGCGGCTCCGCCGGCAGGAGCACGTCCAGCTCCGGCTGGCCGGAGGCATGGCGTAAGGCATTCAACAGCTCGTTCTGGTCGTCCTGCAGCGCCCGCTTGAGGGCGCGGGCCAACTTCGCCACCACCGGCTCGAGGAGCTCGTCACGACGCGCCCGAGCGGCGGCATCGGGGTCGCCCTCACCCTCCGCGAGCGCATCCTCGACCTCAGCGCCCATCGGCTCGCGACCGACCAAGACCTCGCCCCCCGGCTCCGACTCGGCCGGCGTGGTGTCATGAGGGCCCTCGGGGGCCTGTACCACCTCGGTCTCGGCCGTGGCAGGCTCCTGGGCGGCCCCCACCTCCTCGACGATGGTGCGGACGCCCTCCTCATCCCCCCCCGAGGCGGCTTCCGCCGGCTCGCCCTCGGAGCTTCGGGCCGCACGAATGCGGGCGAACAGCTCGCCCACACTGCGGTGGGAGGCAGCCGTGTCGCGGGCCCGCACCTCGTGCGCCGGCTGCTCCTCCTCGTCCGCGAGGGCTTCCTCCCCGAGATCGACGACGGCTTCGGCCTCGACGACGACCTCCCCGGTGTCCGCGCCAACGCCCGCCTCGACTGCTTGCTCCTCCTCTTCTTCCTCCTCCTCCTCGAGTTCCTCTCCGAGCAGCTCGGCGTGCTCCTCGAGGTCACCATCCGGCTCGAGGAGCGTCTCGACTTCTTCGTCGACGAGCGTTTCGGCAAGGTCACCCGCTTCGGCGGCGGCAATGCGCGCCCCGTGCTCGGCGCCGTCGAGGCGAGCCTTCAGCTCCTCCACGGTGGCCTCGACGGCGGAGACCACCTCGACGAGCGAGTCCCGGCCGGATCGGAGCTGCTCGAGTTGCACGAAAAGCGCCCTCCGTCGTTCCACCAGATCCGAGAGGACGGAATTGCGCAGCCGGCGGGCGTCACGGACGGTCTGGCGACAGCGCTGCTTCGTCGTGTCGAGGAGGGCGACGGCATCCTCCCTGGCCGCCTCGACGATCGCCTCCGCCTCCGCCTGGGCGGCGGATCGCACGGCGCCTGCCTCCGCTGCGGCGGCCGCCGCCGTCGTGGCGGCTTCTTCCGCCGCGGTGGCTACGAGCAACGTCGACTCCGCCTGCGCATCGGCCCTTCGTTGGGCAACCTCCGCCTCGGATTCGGTGACGAGCTCGGCCGCGCGGGCTTCGGCCCGGGCGACGACCTCGCGGGCGGCGTCGTGAGCGCTTTGCAGAACCCGCGCCGTCTCGGCGCCGACGGCCTGCGTGAGCGTCGCCTCGTCGAGGACCGGGGGCTCGGCCGCCTTCCGCTCGGCCTCGGCGACCCGACGCCGCAACTGCGCCTCCCGCTCCAACAAGGCGCGTACGTCGTCGGCGACCGTCTCGAGGAAACGGCGGACGGCCTCGCCGTCGACCCCCTTGCGCGCCGCCGGAAACGTGCGCCTCGCGATCTCGTCGGGGTTCAGCGACGTGCTCGACGAAATCGACAGCTCAGGCAGTTCTTCCGGCATGGCCGACAGACTAGGACGCTTCCTTCACGCTCATCAGGCAAAGCTCACCGAGGAGAAACGTGCCCCCGTTCACGACCCCTTCGCCCTCACGACCTTGCCCCCGTGGCTCTCGAGCACGGCGAGCGCCTGCGAGATGCTCGACACCGCGTATACCTTCAGACTCGAGCCGGCATACTGCCTGGCGGTGGCGTAATTGGCTGGGGGCACGAGGAAGATGGCTGCCCCGGCCGAGCGGACGGCGATCGTCTTCTGCTCGATGCCGCCGATCGCTCCCACCTGCCCGCTCACCGACATCGTCCCGGTCGCCGCCACTTGCAGGCCGCCGGTGAGGTTGGCGGGGTCGAGCTTCTGCATGAGTCCGAGCGTGAAGGCGAGGCCGGCCGAAGGCCCGACGATCCCCTCGCTGTTGAGGTTGACGGCGAAGGGCAGCTTGACGGCATAGGAGGGCTCGGCGTCGAGCACGCCGATGCATGGGGTGGCCTCGCCCGGGTGCTGCTTGCTCGGGAGGTAGATGACGCCGTCGTCGTCGTACAGCTTGGCGATGGGATAAGGCGAGGCCACCCCGGCCGGCACACAGGCGAGCTGCTCGTTCGCGCCCGTGCCCTGCCACCTCCACACGCCCGTGTGCAGGGTGACGGACCTGGGCGCCCCGCTCGGGTAGGGGCGGTAGGTGAGGGCGACAGCCTGACCGACCCGGTACGAGAAGAGGGCAACAGAGAGCGCCTGCGGGGAGTCGACCTTCGTGGCACCGACGGCGATGATGACCTCGCCCACCTGCAGGGCGGCCTCGGCCGGCGAGCCGGGGTCGAGGGCATAGACGAGCGAGCCGTTCGGCGTGACGATGACGTGGTAGCCGAGCTCGCTGAGGGCGACCACGGATGCGGCCTGCTGGGCGTCGGCCATGTCGAGGACGCCTTCGACGTCGTACTGGGCGTTCGTCTCCGGGCCCTGGATCTCCGCCGAGGAGTAGAGGCTGGCGTTGGGGTCGAGCTTGAAGTAGATCCAGTCGATCAGCCGGAGCGGGGTGACCTCGACGTCCACGAGATCGACGGCGCCGGGGTGGGCATGCCCGACCGAGGAGGGCACACCGATGAGCGGCAGGACGTTCTGGGCGCTGCCGGGCGTGATGGCGTAGTAGGGGACGCTCACGAGCGACGAAACGAGGATGGCGGCGGCGAGAACGCCACCGGCGATCGTGACGATCTTCCAACGACGGCTGTGGCCTCGGCGGGGAGATCCGCCAGCCGATGCGAACGACTCGTCGCCGGGGGCGAAGGTCCACGGGGATCCCGCCGGTATCTCTAGGCTCTCGCCATCGTGGGAGCTCACGATCGTTCAGCCTTACACGGAGTCGAGGGCGTCGATGTCGCGCGCCGGCGCCGAGCCGCCGCCCTGGCGGGTTTCGAGGGTGATGAGGAGGCGGCCGTGGGTTTCTTGGCCGACGAGGACCCCGGGGTCCGCGCCACCGCCCTCGGGGCGCTCGTGAGAATCGGGAGGCTGCCGAGCGGCACCGTCGCCCGCGCCCTCTCAGACCCCTCGGCCGTCGTGCGGCGCCGAGCCGCCGAGCTCGCCGGCTCGCTCGCCGGGGCGGACTATCTCCCGCTGCTCAGCGACGAGGACCCGGGGGTCGTCGAAGCGGCCTGTTTCGCCGTCGGTGAGGTCGGCGACTCCCGTGCTCTCGCCGAGCTGTGCCGCATCGCCGAAGGCCACGAGGACCCCCTCTGCCGCGAGTCGGCTGTCGCCGCCCTCGGGGCCATCGGCGACGTCGCCGGGCTGCCTTCGGTCCTCGCCGCCCTGAACGACCGCCCGGCCGTGCGGCGGCGGGCCGTGATCGCCCTCGCCCCCTTCGAGGGCCCGGAAGTGGAGCAGGCACTGGAGCGGGCGCTCGGGGACCGCGACTGGCAGGTCCGCCAAGCCGCCGAGGATCAGCTGAGGCCGTAGTCGCCCAGCCGGTCGCGTGACTCCCCCGCCAGGCCGAGCAAGGGTGCCGAGGTGGCTGAGCTCATCGCCCGCAGCGCCCGCGCCGCCCCTTCGACGGCGACGGTCTCCGGAGAGCTGACGAGATGAATCGGGATGCCCGCCGCCGTCGCCAACCGCCGGGCGAAACCATCGAGGAGCGCGCCTCCCCCGGCTAGGTACAGTCCGCGGTTCAACAGGTCGTTCGCCAGGTCGGGAGGCGAGTCGGTGATGCAACCGACGGCCGCCCGGACGATGGCGTCGACATGCTCGGCGAGCACGGTGGCGACCTCGGCGCGGGAGAGGACGACGACCCGGGGCATGCCGTTGCCGAGGTCGCGCCCGCGCACCTCCACCTTGCGCTCGTCCGCCGGCCAGGCGCTCCCGATGGCGAGCTTGATCGACTCGGCCGCTCCGAAAGGCAGGACGAGGTCGAAGGAGCGCTGGCAGAGCTGGCGGATCGCCTCGTCGAAGTCGCTCCCGCCGAGCGGGAGCGAGGCCTCCGTGACGACGCCGCCGAGCGCCATCACGGCGATGTCGCTCGTGCCCGCCCCGACGTCCATGACCATGGAGGCGACCGGCTCGTCGAGATGCAGCCTGGCGCCGATCCCGCAGGCGACGGCGTGCTCGATGAACTCCACGCGACGCGCACCGGCTTTCCTGAAGGAGCGCTCGAGCGCCCGGCGCTGCACCCCGGTGGCGAACCCGGGGACGCAGCACAAGACCTCTGGACGTTGCACACCGGCGCGGCGCGCCCGCTCGAAGAGCTCAGCGACGATCTGATCCGTCAACTCGAGATCGACGAGCTGGCCCTGGCGCACGGGCCGCACAACCGCCACCTCGCCGGCGGCCCGACCCACCATGGTGAGGGCGACGGAGCCGAAGGCCAGCAGCTTCCCCGTCGGGATCTCGACGGCGGCAAGGGTTGGCTCGTCGACGACAACACCCTTCGTCGCTTCGACGACGAGGGTGCGAGCCGTGCCGACGTCGATGGCGAGCGCCCCGCTCACGAACGCTCCACGTCCTCGACCGCACGGGCGCTCGGGCTCCAGTCCGAGCCGCCCGCCCAGTGCTCCAGCTTCCAGATGGGAAGCGTCGTCTTCAGGGTGTCGATGAGGAACCGGCAGGCGTCGAAGGCTTCCCCCCGGTGCGGTGCCGACACGACGACGGCGACCGAGGTCTCCCCGACGCCGAGATGGCCGGCGCGATGCCACAGGACGATGCGCCCGAGCGCGGGCACCCGCGACCGGGCGGCGGCGGCCAGCTCCGACAGGCGCGGGAGCACCTGGGTCTCGTAGGCCTCGTAGTCGACGGCGACGACGTCGCTGCGCCCCTCGGCGTGGTCACGCACCACCCCGAAGAAACCCACCACGCCTCCCCAACGCTTCCCCTCCACCCACTCGAGCGCCCGTTCCCTCGGGAGGACGGCGTCGGTGAGGGCGAGCCAGTCGTCCCCCTCCGGCGGGCGGAGGGGAGCGGGCGCGGGCATGAATGCATGGTACGCAGCACAGGGGGGGAACGCCTCTCGGGACGACCGCGTACACCAGGAGGTCCTCGCTTTGTACGCTGTTGGGCCGTGGCCGAAGCCTTTCACGACTTCGATGAGAGCTTCGATGATGAGGAGCGGAGCAAACTGCTCCCTCCCGAGGATCGTGTCTGGCGGCATCCCTCCGAGATCAGCTGGCAAGCGAGCGGGCCTATGGCAGCCGAGGTGTCAGCGGCCCGTGAGCGCTGGCTCTCCCGCACGCCGACGCGAGCGGGCGCCTGGTCGGCTGGCCTCGTCGGCGCCGTGCTCGCCACCGGCGTCGTGCTCGTCGGGACCCACCTCACGATCTGGCTCGGGCGCTCACCGGCCAAGGAGGTGGGCGCCATCGTCACGACGACGACGGCCGATCTTCGCCAACCCGTCATCTCGACGCTCTACCTCCGCCACATGGCAGTGATCGTGCAAGCGGGCCTCGCCGTCGTCGAGGTCAGCAAAGACGGCGGGACCGTTCGCGGCAACGGCGTGGCGCTTTCTGACGGCAGGATCCTCGTGCCCCTGCCCCTCGTCGAGGGCGCCTCGGCCATCAACGTGACGGCGAACGACGGTGCCGTCTATGAGGGCAGAGTCGTCGGCACGGACTCGGCCACGCAACTGGCGGCCATCAGCATCGGTCCGGGCGGCGATGCCGGCTTCACCCCGCTCGTGGCGGCGTCGGATGGGCCGGTCCGCTCGGGTGACTGGCTGGCAGTCGCATGGTCGGAGCTGTCGGGCAACCTCGACCAGTCGGTCCTCACGATCGGCTCGGTCACCTCGTCCGCGGCCGCCTCCGTGGACGGGACCTATCAGCTCCTCGACATGCTCCGCCTGCAAGTCCCCCGTCTCGCCAACGCTCCGCTCGGGACCGTCCTCGTGAACGGCAGGGCGGAGCTGCTCGGCATCGTCACGGGGTGCAACGGCAACGAGGTCCTCGAGACCCCCGGGCTGCTCGCCGAGCAAGTCGGCCAGCAGCTCGTCACCCACGGCCGCGTCATCCACGGCTGGCTCGGCATCGAGGGTCGCTCCACCGTCGCCCCCCAGACCACCCCGAAGGCCAGGTCCGACGGCACGGACGGAAACCCTGCCAGCGGTATGCCGAACGGCGTGGAGGTCCTTGTCGTCAGGAGCGGGACGTCCGCCGCCTCTGCCGGCCTGCGGCCCGGCGACGTCATCGAAGCCGTCAACGGAGAGGCGATCGAGTCCATGCAGGACCTGCAGGAAGCCCTCTACGTCATGCCCCCGCGCACCGACGTCACCTTGACCGTCGAACGCGGGACCTCGATCCGCACGGTCAAAGCGCTCCTGCAGCCGGCGGCCTGACGGCCTCGACCCCGTAGCATCACCGAGGTGAGCGGTTCGCCGTTGTTCGGTGGCGGTGACTTTCTGCGGAGCATGCTCGGCGATCTCGTCCGCATGATGCCGACAGGCCCCGGGCTGCAGTGGCAGCTGGCCTATCAGCTCGCCGGTCAGATCGCCTCGGGAGGCGAGCCGGACGCCAACCCGGATCCGATCGAGCGCATCCGTTTCGAAGAGCTCAGTTCCATCGCCGAGCTCCACGTCGCCGAAGTGGCGGGAATGGCGATATCACCGGCGGGCGGTCCCGTCCGCCTCGTGCCGGCCAGCCGTGTCGACTGGGCACGACGCATTCTCGAGATATGGCACCCGGTGCTCGACCGGCTTGTCGCCGTGCTGACTCCTCCGGAGGTGGCCGAGGAGGGCGGGGGCGCGGGCGCAACGCCCGACGCGCTGGAGGCCTTGGGAGCGGACATCGGCGGCCTCGAGGACGACGAGATGGGTGCCCTCCTCGGGCAGTGGGCTGCGGCCATGTTTCCCGCCATGATGGCGTGGCAGATCGGCTCCGTCGCCGGCCATCTGGCCGAGCGGGCCGTCGGCCAGTACGACGTTCCCCTCGCGCCCGCCCCCGGCAACGAGCTCCTCGTCGTGAGCGCCAACCTCGCCACGGTGGCGGAGGATTGGAGCTTGCCCATCGACGACCTCCGCCTCTGGTTGTGCGTGCACGAGATGGCCTCTCACGCCGTCCTCTCGCGGCCGGCGGTGTCCGAGCGCATGGCCAGCCTCGTGATCGAGCACGCCGAACGGGTACGGCCCGACGCCGATGCCCTCAGCCAGCTCCTCCAGCAGGCGGACCCGAACGACCTCGCCTCCTTCGCCCAGCTCCTCGGAGATCCGTCCGCCCTGCAGTCCCGGCCGGCCAACGCCGCCCTCGAGCACGTGCGGGCTCAGCTCGACGCCCTCACGGCGGCCGTCTCCGGTTACGCCGAGTACGTGACGGGCACGGTCGCCGCTCGCCTGATCGGCGACACCACGCCGATCGGCGAGGCGATGCGGCGACGCAGGGTCAGCCGGGGTGACGGGGAGAAGGTGGCCGAGCACCTCTTCGGGCTGCGGCTCGACCAGGCCCAGATCGATCGCGGCGCCCGTTTCGTCACGGGTGTGCTCGACCGGTCCGGTGAGCTGCAGCTCGCCAAGATGTGGACCGATGCCGGCAACCTGCCGACGCCGGCTGAGATCGACGCCCCCGGTCTCTGGCTCGCTCGCCTCGAGTTGCCCACCGACGAGTGACCGGTGGGTGACCGACGAGTGACCGGTGGGTGACCGCCGGGCGTGGCACCGGCGATCGCCCCCTTCAGATGCTCGCTTCGACCTCTTCTTCCGGCACGCCCAGATCCCACTCGAGGATGATGTTCTCCCGCTCAGCGTCGCGCACGATGCGCTCCCGGTTGCGGCGGAACTGAGGGTCGTGCGGCGGCAGGAGGACGAGCCGGGCAAGTGCCCGCTGGCGGAACTCCTCGATCAAGCTCCTGTCTCCGAACTCCGACTCCACCTCCCAGTGCGGAGCGACAGGCCCGAGATAGACCATGCGGACATGGCCCCGGGGCGGCTCCGGGGCTTGTTCGTGCTCGGACGGGGGGGTCAGGGTCATCGCGCCGGAGTGTACCGGGCGGGGCCGCACCGCTCGTTCCGCCCGCGGGCGAATCTCTCAGCAAATCCGAAGGAAGAATTCATCCTCTCGCGCGTGACTTTATGTTGCGAGCCTGTAACAATTGTCCCGATGGATACTTCGTGGATGGCGCGGGGCAAGTGCAAGGACCAACCGCCTGACCTGTTCTTCCCGAGCGACGGCGTCGGCGTCGAAGTAGCCCGCCGTATCTGCGCTGACTGCCCGGTGAAGTCACCGTGCCTCGAGTACGCCATGGCCAACCACATCGACCACGGTGTGTGGGGGGGTACTTCGGAGCGGGAGCGCCGCCGGATCGCCCGTCGGCGCCGGTTGGCCGCCTCGACCCCGGCCTAGACCTCGAAGTCGCCCGCTCACGACACCGTTCCCGGTAGTCGTGCACTTGGGTGGCGGCCGTGCCCCCCATAGGAAGCGCCGGGGGAGTTAGGAGGCGCTCTGCTGGGCGAGCACGCGGGCCCGGCGCACGCGCCGACGCTCACGCTCGCTCATTCCGCCCCAGATCCCGAACTTCTCCCCGTTGGCGATGGCGTAGTTCAAGCAGTCCTCGCGCACGACGCAGCCCCGGCAGACCTCCTTCGCCTCCCGCGTGGATGCGCCCCTCTCGGGAAAGAACAGATCCGGATCCACGCCCATGCAGTTGGCGCGTGTCTGCCAAGATCGATCGGGACCCTCGAGAATCATCGACTGGAACGCCACCGGCATCCCCTCCCCTTAAGGTGGTGACTCGCAGTCGTGTAGTTACACGGCTGTAGTCATTTTGGACGCTGCCGCGCCGAGATGCAAGCAGGAATGACAAAAGCGCTGGTCGGCACGGGCGCGCCGGGCACTCAGATCCGGCCTCGTCCGAGCCTGCGGCCCCTTCCGTGCGCCTGGCGCGACCCCAGACGCCCTGTGGGGTCGCCCCGGGCACTCAGATCCCAGCCCGGGGTACAGCGGCCCCGATCTGTGCGCCACGCGAGACCGCAACGGCCCCCGGGTCCGGGCCGTCTCGGCTGCCAGCCGGTCGCCGCCGCCCCGGCCAGCCTCAGGGGGCGAGGGGAGCAGACGGCTCAGGCGGAGCGGCCGACGCGCCCCATCGCCCGGCGGTGCTCGATGAAGTCCACGAGGACGAAGTCGCCCAGCGTCTCCGGCGTCGTGAAGAAGGCCCGGCCGCCGTTCAATTGGGTGATCTTCTCGACGAACTCACGCAGATGGCCCGTGGCGTCGAGGGCGAAGGTGTTGAGGCGGATGTGCTCGCGCGTGCAGCGCAGCACCTCCGAGAGCGTGGCGTCGACGGTCGCCTGCACGGGTGGGTAGTTGAAGAAGACCTCGCCGTCCTCCATGAGGTGGGCGGTCGGCTCGCCGTCGGTGATCATGACGATCTGCTTGGTGCCCGGATGGCTCGCGAGCATGCGGCGGGCGAGGAGGAGGGCGTGCTGCATGTTCGTCCCGTACACGAAGTCCCAGGACACCTCGGGTAGCTCGGCCGCCCGGATCTCGCGGGCGATCTCGGAGAAACCCACCATCCCGAGGTAGTCGCGTGGGAACTGACTCGAGATGAGCGAGTGCAGGGCGATGGCCACCTTCTTGGCGGCAAGGAAGTTGTCCCGCATGGGCATCGAGAGGGAGAGGTCGAGGAGGAGCACCGTCGCGCAGCTCGTGAGATGCTCCGTCTGCTCGATCTCGAAGTCGTCCGGCTGCAGCCGGACGGGGAAGCGTATGCCCCGGTGGGACGTCGACGGGACGGTCTCCTCGTCGAGGGTGGCCTGCCGGCGGAGGGCGTTACGCAGCGTCCGCTCGATGCTGAGGTTGAAGGGGTCACCGAACTCGTACGGCTTGGTCTGATCCGCCCGCTCGTGACCGGTCCCCTGCAGGGCGAGCTCGTGCCCGCCGAGGCGGTCCTTCGAGAGGCGGGAGAAGAGCTCGCGCAACGCCCGCTGCCCGATGTGACGCAGGCCCCGCGGCGTCAGCTCGAGGCGACCCTCGTGGTTCTCGACGAGCCCGGCGTCTTCGAGGCGCTTCGACAGTTTGGCGAGCTCGGCGAGCGAAGCGGCCGAGTCGTTGCCGAGGAGCTGGCGCGCCCGCTCGAGGTCCACCTCGGCGAGGGCCCCGGGCTGCGGCGAGCCGGAGAGGAGCTGCTCGAGCTGGTCGAGGTCGGCGAGGGAGGAGAAAAGATCGGAGGCCTCCGCCAAGCCGGGTGCGTCCGCGCCGGAGAATGAGACCCGGCGGTCCCAGGCGGCGTCCGGGAACATCGAGCGCAGGTTGCCGGCCAGGCGGTTGATCTGCCATGACAGGTCCATGTCACCGAGGAGTTCGTCCATGAGCGCCTGCAGCTGTTGCCGCTGCCCCGCCGTCATGGAGGCGAGCATCGCCGAGGTGGCGGCCATGCGCTGGGCGAGCTGCTCGAGGAGCTCGTCGAGGTTCTCCGGGTCACCTGGGAAGAAGTCTCCGAATTCGTCCATGAACTGCTGGAAGCTGGGGTCGAGCTCCTCCCCCGCCTCGCGTTGCTCGAGCATCTTGTTGAGCGCGTCGAGGGCCCTGCGGAGCCGGTCCCGCTCCTCTGGGCCCATCCCGGCGATGGCGCCGGCCGCCTGGTCGAGGTAGGACTGCACGACCTCCTGCTTCAGGCGCTCGGTCAGCTCCTCGAAGCGTTCGCGTGCCTCGCTCGAGGCGAACTCGTAGCCGGAGAGCGCCCGCACCTTGCCGGCGAGGTCGTCCGGCAGGAGCCCGAGCTCGCTGCGGCGCTCGGCCACGACCTCGTCGGTCACCTCTTGGCGCCGGTCGTCCCCGGACTCGGCTGCCTCCGCCTGCAGGTCGTCGAGGGCGGCACGCTCCATGGCGACGATCTCGTCGAGCTCGGCGGCGATCTCGGAGTAGACGCCTCCGAGGTCGTACTGCTCCTGCTCCTGGCGCCGCCGCTCGCGGAGGCGCTCCAGCAGCTCGCGCAGGCCCGCCACGCGCCGCCCGTCCCGGTCCGAGAAGCCCTGCTGCATCATCCGCCGGAGGGCCGCCCCCACGTCGCCGTGGTACATGACGTCGTCGTTGATCTCGGCCAGGATGGCCTCGGCGTCGAGATCGAAGCCCTGCTGGGTACCGTCCCAGCGGGAGTAAGAGGCACGCACCACCACGCAAGTGTAGGAAGGCTCCGGCCGCGCCGGGCGGCGAGGACCCGCTCGCCACTCGTCTCAGTAGGCTTCTTCGGGCCATGCCTGAACTGTCTGACCGCTCCCACGAGACCGCCGCGCACGACTCCGCTGGACCGCCCGGCGCCGCCACCCTCGGCGAGCTCAAGGCCTCCGGCTATCGCTCCGAGCCCGTCAAGCGCGAGATGCGGCGCAACCTCCTCGCCCGGATCGCCGCCGGCCGGCCCGTGGTCGACGGGGTGCTCGGCTACGACGACGACGTCCTTCCCGCCCTCGAGAACGCCATCATCGCCGGGCACGACATCATCATCCTCGGCGAGCGTGGCCAGGCGAAGAGCCGCATCATCCGCGCTCTCGTGGAGCTGCTCGACGAGTGGCTGCCCGTCGTGGAGGGCTCGGAGATCAACGACGACCCGTTCGCCCCCGTCTCGCATTACGCCCGCGAGGTCGTCGCCGCCCAGGGCGATGACGCCCCGATCACCTGGGTCCATCGCTCGCAGCGGTACGGAGAGAAGCTGGCGACGCCCGACACCTCCATCGCCGATGTCATCGGGGAGCTGGACCCGATCAAGATCGCCGAGGGGCGCTACCTCTCCGACGAGCACACCATCCACTTCGGACTCGTGCCTCGCTCCAACCGCGGCATCTTCGCCGTGAACGAGCTACCCGACCTGGCCGAGCGGATTCAGGTCGGCCTCCTCGACGTGCTCGAGGAACGGGACATCCAGATCCGCGGGCACAAGGTGAGGCTCCCCCTCGACGTGATGCTCGTGGCGTCGGCCAACCCGGAGGACTACACCAACCGCGGTCGTATCATCACCCCGCTCAAGGACCGTTTCGGGACGCGTCTTCGCACCCACTACCCGCTCGACATCGAGACGGAGCTCACGATCATCCACCAGGAGGCGCAGCCGCTCGACTTCCGGGGCGTCCGCGTCGAGGTGCCGCCGTTCATGGCCGAGATCGTCGCCCGCGTCAGCCAGCTCGCCCGCAGGAGCCCCCGTGTGAGCCAGCGCTCCGGCGTCTCCGTGCGCCTCAGCGTGGCCAACTACGAAACGCTGGCGGCCGCCTCGGTTCGTCGAGCCATCCGCCACGGCGAGCACGAGGCCGTCCCCCGCGTGAGCGACCTCGACGCCCTCTGGTCCTCCACCCTCGGCAAGCTCGAGATCGAGTCGCTGGAGGAGGGCGAGGACGAGGAGGTGGTCGAGAAGCTCTTCAAGGCGGCCATCCTGCAGACCTTTCGGGAGAATTGCCCGACCGAGCAGCTTGGGCAGGTGGTGGGGGGCTTCGAGGACGGCAAGGTCGTGCATGCCGGCCCCGACCTCGACTCGGCCGCCTACCTCGGCGTCCTCGACGAGATTCCGGCGCTGCGATCGACCGCTGTCGCCCTTGCAGGCGCCGAGAGCCCCGGCGCCCTCGCCAGCTCCATCGAGCTCGTGCTCGAAGGTCTCCACCTCTCCAAACGGCTCAACAAGGATGCCTCCGGCCCTCGGGCGACGTACCGATCGCGCGCCTGACTCGAGGCGTGAACTCGCCATCGCCACTCGAATGATGGAATGATCCCTACCGTT
>DASPSK010000146.1:0-4777 GCA_035623975.1 Acidimicrobiales bacterium
ACGATCCCCTGTTGGAATGTGGCACTCGCGAGGCAGAAGGCACAGATGAGAACGCGAAGCGCCCGGGGGCCGTCGAACCAAGCCCGCCTGCCGGTCGCCTCGGTGTCGACCTCCGCTGCAGTCGCCGTCGCCGTCGCCATCATCCTCGCCTTCTCCTCGCCCGCCATTCCGTAACTGTACTTTAACATGAGGAAATCTGGTCTAAACTCAAGATGTGACGCAAGAACGATCTGTTCATTCGATCATACAAGGCGTGGGGCTGCGGGAGCTGCGAGCCGTACTCGCCGTGGCGGAGCTCGGCTCCTTCCGCCGGGCGGCGCAGGATCTCGGCTACACCCAGTCGGCCTTGTCCCATCAAGTGGCGACGATCGAGACGGCCCTCGGGCGTCCCCTCTTCAGCCGGCCCGGCGGCCGCGGACAGGTGAGGCTCACACCGGCGGGTGAGGTCGTGTGCCGTCGCGCCCGGCGGGTCCTCTCGGAAGTGGAGGCGATCGCCGCCGAGGCGGAGGCGGCCGAACGCGGCCAGGCCGCCCGCGTACGCGTGGGCGGCTCGCAGACGACGGCGGCCGAGGTCATGCCGGCCGCCCTGCGCGCCTTTCGCGAGGACCACCCGGGCGTCGAGGTGGCGCTGTGGGAGTACGAAAGCTTCGAGGCGGTGGCTTCGGCGCTCGGGCGCGGTCGCTTGGAGCTCGGCTTCGCTCACAACCCGGCGCCGGACGACCGCGTCGAGTCGATCCCGCTCATCGACGACGCCTGGGTGATCCTCACGCGACGCGACAGCGCCATCGCCGAGCTCGACCACCCGAGCTTTGACGTCCTCGACGGCAAGGACGTCGTCGCCTGGAACCGCAAGTGGCAGGTGCAGGCCGAGCTCGAGGACGCCTGGATGCGACGCGGGATCGCCCCGCGCATCGTCTACCGGACCGACGACAACCTCGCCCTGCAACGGCTCGTCGCCGCAGGACTCGGACACGCCTGCATCGGGAGGCTGACGGCGCGGCGAGCCATCGACCCCTCCCTCACGTGGTTGTCCCCGAAGGAGTTCCTCGGCCCGCGCCAGATCGCCCTCTGCTACCCGCGCAACCGCCCGATGTCACACACGACCTCGGCGCTCATGTCGGCCATCCGGGCCGAAGCCTCCCAGTGACGCGAAGCTGCGGCCGAGGGCGGCGGACTTTTTTCAAAACTCCGACATTATGATGTCGCAGCCCTCTGTCATCGTGTCTCCTGCCGGCGGCACGGGGCGGCCGGGAAGGAGGTGGGACGATGTTTCTCGGACTGCGCACGGCCGTCTACCCTGCAACGGACCTCAGCGCCAGCAAGGCGTGGTACTGCAACGTGCTCGGGATCGAGCCCTACTTCGACGAGCCGTTCTACGTCGGCTTCAACGTGGGCGGTTACGAGCTTGGGCTCGTGCCTCGGGAGGGCGACAGCGAGCCGACCACCTACTGGGGTGTGCCGGACATCGACGCCGCCCTCGCCCGGCTGCTGGCCGACGGCGCCAAGCCGGGACGCGACATCACTGACGTCGGCGACGGGATACGCGTGGCGGCCGTGCGAGAGCCGGGGGGCGGGCTCCTCGGACTCATCGAGAACCCGCACTTCGTGATCTCACGGCCCAGCCCGGTTGCGGAGGGACCCGGCCGGTGAGGCGCCGTGACCGGCGCGACGGCCTCCTCGAGGGCTGTGCCGCCCTGCCGGCGGCGCAGCTGACCTACCCCTTCGGGGACTCCACGGCCGTGTTCAAGGTGGGAGGAAAGATGTTCGCCCTCGTGAGCCTGGCGGAGCCGCCGGGGCAGGTGACCCTCAAGTGCGAGCCCGACGAGGCGGCGGCCCTCTGTCGCACCTACGAGGCCATCACGCCCGGCTACCACATGAACAAGCGCCACTGGATCACGATCGGTCTCGGTGACTCCCTGCCGGGTGTCCTGCTCTCCGAGCTCGTGCGGGGCTCCTACGAGCTCGTCGTCGCCTCGCTGCCGGTCAAGTTGCGGCCTGCGCCCGCCTGACCGGTGCGCCCATGACCCGGTTGGAGCGTCTGCACGCCATCACCGAGGAAATCCGCCTGCGGGCGCCGCGGGCCGTCAGCGCCGCCTGGTTGGCCGAGGAGCTGGGCGTCACGCGCAGGACCATCGAGCGGGATCTCGCCACGCTGCGGGCAGCCGGCCTGCCCTTGCTGGCCGAACCGGGCCGGCGGGGAGGGCAACGTCTCCACCCGAGTGCGCTACTTCCGCCCCTCAACCTCACCGACCGCGAGGCGACCGCCCTCCTGGTCGCCCTCACGATCGCCGACGGCATGCCGTACACGAGCGCGGCGCGCACGGCGGCGGCCAAACTGCGCCGTGGCCTACCTGACGGCACCGCCACGGCGACGGCCGATCTCTGCGAGCGCATCCGCATCGAGCAACCGCTTCCCTCCCAAGTCGATCGCCGCATTCTCGCCGTCCTCGAGGATGCCGTCGCCTCGGCGACGGTCGTCCGCATCGACTACCGCGACCGCCACGGGAGGGCGACGAGGAGGGACGTGGAGGGGGCGGGTTTCTTGGGGGCGAGCGACGGCTGGTGGTACCTGGGCGCATGGTGCCGCCTCCGCCAGGACCGCCGCCTCTTCCGCCTCGACCGCATCGAGCGGGCCACCCTCACCAAGGAGCGGGCAGCCACGCGCGATCTCGACGAGGTTCTCGGTTGGCTGCCGGCGCCGACTACAGCGCCCCGCTAGGCACCCGGAGCTGTTCCTCAGCCGGCAACGTCGAGCTCGATGGGCCCGTCTGCGTCCTGCTGCACGATCCAGCCGTTGCCATCCGGGTCCTCGAGAGTCACCCAGCGGCCCCACGGCGCCGACTCGATCTCGGCATCCTCGTCGATCGCCCCCTTGGAACGCAGCTCCGCCGCGGCCGCCTCCACGTCGGGGACGCTCATGACGGTTCCCCGCAACGAACCGGGCGGCATGGTCTCGAACCAGGTCGTGAGCGTGATCGCCGTCTCTGTGCCCGGCAGGCGGAGCATGACCCAGCGCATCGCCGGGGCGGACTGGTCCATCTCGACCTTGAAGCCCAGCACGTCGACGTAGAACTCCTTCGACTTGTCGGGGTTGCTCACCGGGACCGAGATGACCGAGATGTGGGCGCCTTCCATGGACCGCACGCTACATTCGCTGGCCTACACTGGGGCGCCTCGGAGAGGTGCGAGAGCGGCCGAATCGGACTCACTGCTAATGAGTTGACCTCGTGAAGGGGTCCGAGGGTTCAAATCCCTCCCTCTCCGCTGTGTGATGTGTCGAGACATCGGAGACGATGTGGCGGGACATCGTAGATATCCGGGCCGTTCCCTCTCAGGGCATCGGCGACACCTCCCTCTCCGCTCTGCAGGGCTGGGGCGCGTCAACTGCGCCGGCTGGGCGTTCAGCGCGTCAGCGATGGCGGCCCGGTGAAGAGGCGCAACGCGGCCGCCACGCTCCCGACGACGGCGCCCGCCAGGGCCACATAAGCCCCCGAGGCGAGAGAGGCACTCAGGAGCCCGAACGAGCCGACGCCGCTGAACGGCGAGGCGACCATCGCCCCGACGACGAGCGCCAGGTTGGCTACGCAGAGTACGGCGAGGATGCTGCGGTGGGGCCAGTCGACGTTGAGCCTCGACCTCAGCACCAACCAGGTGACAAGGATCTCCGACATGACGGCGATCGAGAACACGAGCATGAGCCAGCGCCAGAGACCGCCGGCCGGATACGTCAAGGCGGTGATCGACACCGACACCGACGCCCCGTCCGAGGAGAAGGCGAATTGGTACCAGGCCATGAACAGCGACCCGAGCACGGCCGCAGCACCAAAGAACGCCGCCAGGTCGATGGTTTGCAAGCGGCGGTGAGCTCGCTCCTGCGCGGCGATGGCAGCGCCTCCGCCCCAACGATGGCCTTGGAGCGCCGCTGCGCTCGGGGGCGGCCCGTAGGCATTGGCGTACGGGTGGGGCCTGCCAGGATGCGTCGGCGGAGGTGCGAACTGCCCGGAATGACCGTACACCTGACCGGGGAGACAGCCCTCTGCTGGCGGGCAGGGCAAGGAAGCTTGCGGCGGATACGTTTGCGGGTAGCCCCGTGCATACGCCCCGGCCGCCTGTCCGAACACGGGCTGCGACTGCCCGCTCGACCCGGGTGGTGCCCAGTAGCCGGCGTCAGCCAGGGGCGGCGTCGGCGGCTCGGGTCCGCTCGCCGGTGGGCCCGGCCCTCGAGCGGGCGCAGAAGGGATCAACGTGGCGCTCGCCGCCACGCCCCGCAGGATGGCACCACAGTTGCGGCAGAAGCCCGCATCGTGCGCCACCGGAGATCCGCAGTTTGAGCAATTCACACCCAGCCTCCCGCCGTCGGCGTGCCGGAACCGTCGAAGCGGCGCCCTGCACCCGCTCATAGCGTAGGCCACCGGCTGCTGGCAGCCGGTGGTTGTCCGCAGACCCCGACCCAGAGACCTTTCTCGCTCGGGTACCATCGACCGTTCGATCTCGAGGATGGGATTTTGAGGCCCGTCGAGAACCGGCGCTCGTAGCTCAATTGGAGAGAGCATCTGACTACGGATCAGAAGGTTGGGGGTTCGAGTCCCTCCGAGCGCGCATAAAACCCCTGCTCACAGCCTTACAGTGAGTAGTTCCCAAGCCCAGTGCGCTGGTCCAACCAGTAGCAGAGCAGTAGCTGATCAGGCCATCGACAGCGCAAATCACCTGCTCGGCGACGACGGGGCAGCGTTCGAGCGAACTGCCTGGATGAACGGCATCTGACTCTGCAACCGTC
>DASPSK010000147.1:0-14114 GCA_035623975.1 Acidimicrobiales bacterium
ACGACTCCGCGGTCTCGCCGGGTGACGAGGTCGTCCTCATCGGCGCTCAGCAGGGTGAGCGTCTCACGGCCGAGGACTGGGCCCGAACGCTCGACACGATCAGCTACGAGGTCGTCACCCGAATCGGCCGACGGGTTCCTCGGCTCTACCGCGCCGGCAAGGGCACCGACGGCGAGCTGGCCGAAAGCCCCACGGGGAACCATCCGCCAGGCCGATAGCATTCGCCGAGATGCCGTCGCTCGCGGAGATCGAAGCGGACGCCCGCAACTGCGTCGCCTGCCCGCTGGCGGCGAGCCGCACGAACGTGGTCTTCTCCGCGGGCAACCCTGCTTCAGACCTCATGTTCGTCGGAGAGGCGCCTGGTCACGACGAGGATCTGCAGGGCGAGCCGTTCGTCGGGCGATCCGGCAAGCTGCTCGACCGCCTGATCGCGGAGGAGCTCGGGCGGGACCGCTCCGCCTACTACATCTGCAACGTCGTCAAGTGCCGTCCCCCGGGCAACCGCGACCCGGCCCCGGGAGAGGTGGAGGCGTGCCGTCACTACCTCGACGCCCAGGTGGCCGCAGTCGCGCCCGGCGTCATCGTCACCCTCGGCAACTTCGCCACCCGCACCCTGCTCGGCACGACCGACACCGTGACGAGGCTGCGGGGCCGGAGCTATCCCTACGGGGCGACGGCGATCGTGCCCACGTTCCACCCCTCCTACGCCCTGCGGGGCGGCGCCGCCATTGTCGCCGAGATGCGAGCGGACCTCGTGCGGGCGAAGCGGTTCCTCCCGGCCACCTCGTGATCTCGGCGATCACCCGGGGCCCGGCAGCGACGAGGAAGGTCGGTGAGGCCCTCGCCCGCCTCCTGCAGCCGAGCGACGTCGTGCTGCTCGTCGGCGGGCTCGGCTCCGGTAAGACGACCTTCGTGCAGGGACTCGCCCGTGGGCTCGGCGTCACAGGAGACGTGACGAGCCCGACGTTCACGTTGTGCCACACCTACCCGGGGCGCCTCGACCTCGTGCACGTCGACCTGTGGCGCCTCGCCCGCCAGAGCGAGATCCTCGACCTCGGCCTGGAGGAGGAGCTGGACGAGGGTGCGGTGGTCGTGGTCGAGTGGGGCGAGGCGGCCGAAGCTCTGCTCGGCGATCGGGCGCTCGTCGTCGAATTCCGGCGTGCGGCCGGCGAGGACGCGCGCGAGCTCGCCTTCGAGGCGCACGGCCCGTGGAGGGCACGGGCCGGCGCCGTCGCCGGCGTGCTCGGCGAGGTCACCGTATGACCGTTCTCGCCCTCGAGACGGCCACCTCGGCCGTCGCCACTGCCCTTGCGGACGAAGGTCGGCTGCTGGCCGCCTTCGAGGTCGGTGCCGGGCGGCGCCACGCCGAGCTCCTTCATGTCGCCGTGCTGGCGACGCTGGAGGCGGCGGGCATCGACTTCGCCGACTTGAGCGCCGTCGCCGTCGACCTAGGCCCGGGGCTGTTCACCGGCATCCGGGTCGGGGTTGCCGCCGCCAAGGGTTACGCCATGGCGCTCGGCCTCCCCGTCATCGGCTTCACGAGCCTCGAGATCCTCGAGCTCGGCTGCGAGGCGGCCGGATGCGGCACCGCCGTCGGGGTCGTCGACCTTCGCCGCGGGGAGGTTGCCTGGTCCTTGCCGGCCGAGGCCGGGCGCACACGCGTCGAGCGCCACGGCCCGCCGGCCGACCTCGTGGCCGACCTCGCGGCCTACCTCGAGCGGCTCGACCGGCGCCAGGGCGGCGCCCCGCCGGTGCTGGCCGGCGACGGCGCCATCCGCTACCGCAGCCTGTTCATCGCGGCCCTCGGGGAGCGCATCGCCCTCGCAGGGGCCGAGCTATCCGTCCCCCCGGTGAGGTCGCTCGCCCTTGGCGCCGTCTCCGCACTGGCGGCTGGAGGCGGTATGGAAGCCTCGGCGGTGCGCCCCGTCTACCTGCGCGACGCCGACGTGCGCATCGGCTGGACCACCCGCCACGATGCGCCCGGGCGCCAGACGGGGGTGGCCTGATGGGCTTCCGCCTGCGGGGCATGCCCCGGCGCGGCGCCGAGAGCGCCCCGCAGGGGATCGACATCGTACCGATGAAGCGCCGGCACCTGAAGGCTGTCGTGGCCATAGAGCAGGCAATCTTCCCGAGCCCATGGTCACTCAGCCTCTATCTGTCCGAGATCACGCAACCCTCGAGCCGGGCCTATTTCGTCGCCCGCTCCGACGGCGAGGTCATCGGCTACGCCGGGCTCATGGTCGCCGTAGGAGAGGGCCACGTCACCACGATCGGCGTCTCGCAGCCCTGGCAGCGCCGCGGCCTCGGCAGGATGTTGCTGCTGAAGCTCGCCCGCACGGCCATCGAGCACGGGGCCGAGGACCTGACCCTCGAAGTGCGTGTCTCGAACACCGGTGCTCAGGCCCTCTATCACGAGTTCGGCTTCGCACCGGCCGGCATCCGGAAGAACTACTACGCCGAGGTGCACGAGGACGCCATCATCATGTGGGCCCATAGGATCCAGTCCGATGCCTACGCCGAACGGCTGCAGGCCATCGAGGGCCGCCTGCGTCCGATCACCCCGCCAGGGCGGGCCGCCGGCGAGGCGTCGTGAGCGCCGCGCCGAGGCAAGTCGCCGACAGAGACCGCTCGCCCGGGGACGAGCCGTCCCGTCTCGGCCGCCCCTCGGGAGGCTCTCCGGCCGAGCACTTGAGGCTGCTCGCCATCGAGACCTCGTGCGACGAGACGGCCGCGGCCGTCGTCGACGACGGGCGGGAGGTCGTCTCGTCCGTCGTCTCCAGCCAGGTCGACCTGCACGCTCACTACGGCGGCGTCGTGCCCGAGATCGCCAGCCGGGCACACGTCGAGCTGATCGTCCCCATCGTGGCCGAGGCTCTCGCCGCCGCCGGGCTGGACAGCCGTGGCCGGCCGCCGGCACCGGTGAGGCGGGCCGCCACCGCCTCGATCGGTGCCGTGGCGGCCACCGTCGGGCCGGGGCTCGTCGGGTGTCTTCTCGTCGGCGTGAGCCTGGCGAAGGCCCTCGCCATGGCCTGGGGCGTGCCGTTCGTCGGCGTGAACCACCTGGAAGGTCACCTGTACGCCTCCTTGCTCGAAACCCCGCAGCTCGAGCTCCCCGTCGTCGTCCTGCTCGTCTCGGGCGGGCACACGCTGCTCGTCGAGATGAACGCCCCCGGCAGCTATCACGTTCTCGGCCGGACGAAGGACGACGCCGCCGGGGAGGCCTTCGACAAGGTTGCCCGCTACCTCGGTCTCGGGTACCCGGGCGGCCCGGCCATCGACCGGATCGCCCGTCACGGCGATGCGAGCGCCGTGCAGTTCCCCCGCGCCCTCCTCGAAGGAAGTGCCGACTTCTCCTTCTCCGGCGTGAAGACCGCCGTGGTTACCTACGTGGAGGCGCACCCTGAGGTCCGCAGCGAGGACGTGGCGGCCTCCTTCCAGGAGGCCGTCGTGGACGTCCTCGTCGAAAAGACGTTCCGAGCCGCCAGCGCCGTCGGCGCCAGAGGCGTCTGCCTTGCCGGAGGCGTGGCGGCGAACTCGCTCCTCAGGGAGCGGGCGAGCGCAGCCGGCGAGCAGGCCGGGCTGCCCGTGTACTTGCCGAGCAGGGCCATGTGCACGGACAACGCCGCCATGATCGGGGCCGCCGGCTACTTCCGCCTGCGCGGTCACGGTCCGAGCGGGTGGGGGACAGGGGCCGAGCCGGGCCTGGGCATCGGGAGTTGACGGCGGGGTGAGAAAGTTGGCACTCTCCGGCTGTGTGTGCCAACGAGTTCTGCTACCATTGGCACTCACCTAGTGAGAGTGCTAATGGAGCCAGTAGGAGGCCCTGAGATCATGAAGCTGCAGCCACTGGACGACCGGATCGTCGTTCGGCCGAGCGAGTCCGAGGAGACCACCGCATCCGGTCTCGTCATTCCCGACACCGCCAAGGAGAAGCCCCAGCAGGGCGAAGTCCTGGCTGTGGGCCCGGGCCGGCGTGCCGACCAGACGGGCGAGATCATCCCGCTCGATGTCGCCGTCGGGGACAAGGTCGTGTACTCGAAGTACGGCGGCACCGAGATCACGATCGACGGCGAGGACCTGTTGATCCTCTCGAGCCGTGACGTGCTCGCAAAGGTCGGCGCCTGATGTCGAAGATGCTCGTGTTCGACGAGGGGGCGCGCCGCCGCCTCGAGACGGGGGTGAACAAGCTCGCCGATGCCGTGAAGGTCACCCTCGGTCCGAAGGGGCGCAACGTCGTCCTCGACAAGAAGTACGGGGCGCCGACCATCACGAACGACGGCGTGACGATCGCCCGGGAGGTGGAGCTGGACGACCCCTTCGAGAACATGGGCGCCCAGCTCGTCAAGGAGGTGGCGACGAAGACCAACGACGTCGCCGGTGACGGGACGACCACCGCCACGGTCCTCGCCCAGGCGCTCGTACGCGAGGGCCTGCGCAATGTGGCCGCCGGCGCCAACCCGATGTCGCTCAAGCGGGGCATCGAGGCGGCCGTGGGCGCAGCCGTCGGGTCCATCGCCTCGCAGGCGAAGGACATCGAGGGACGCCGCGAGATCGCCCAGGTGGCCGCCATCTCGGCCGCCGACGCCAGCATCGGCGAGGTCCTCGCCGAGGCGATCGACAAGGTCGGCAAGGACGGCACGGTCACGGTCGAGGAGTCCAACACCTTCGGGCTCGAGCTCGAGTTCACCGAAGGCATGCAGTTCGACAAGGGCTACCTCTCGCCCTACTTCGTGACCGACGCCGAGCGCCAGGAGGCCATCCTCGAGGACGCCTACCTCCTCGTCGTCAATTCGAAGGTGAGCTCGGTGCACGACCTCGTGCCCGTGCTCGAGCGCGTCATGCAGAGCAACCGTCCACTGCTCGTCGTGGCCGAGGACGTGGAGGGCGAGGCCCTCGCCACCCTCGTCGTGAACCGCATCCGTGGGCTCTTCCAGTCGGTCGCCGTGAAGGCGCCGGGCTTCGGGGAGCGGCGCAAGGCCATGCTCGGCGACATCGCCGTGCTGACAGGCGCCACGGTCGTCTCCGAGGAGGTGGGGCTCAAGCTCGAGAACACCACGCTCGACCAGCTCGGGCGCGCCCGCCGGATCGTCGTCACGAAGGATGACACGACGATCGTGGACGGCGCCGGTGCCGAGGAGGAGGTGAAGGGCCGCATCGCCCAGATCAAGCGGGAGATCGAGGACACCGACTCGGACTGGGACCGTGAGAAGCTGCAGGAGCGGCTCGCCAAGCTCTCCGGAGGCGTTGCCGTCGTGAAGGTCGGGGCGGCCACCGAGGTGGAGCTGAAGGAGAAGAAGCACCGCATCGAGGACGCCCTCTCGGCGACCCGCGCCGCTATCGAGGAGGGTGTGGTCGCCGGTGGCGGCACCGCCCTGCTGCGGGCGCGCTCGGCCGTCGGAACAGCGGCCGAGAAACTCGACGGCGACGAGGCCACCGGTGCGCGCATCGTCTACCGGGCGCTCGAGGAGCCGCTCAAGTGGATCGCCATCAATGCCGGGTACGAGGGCGCCGTGCAGGTGCAAGAGGTCGAGCGCTCCGAGGGGACGTCCGGTCTCAACGCCCTCACGGGCACCGTCGAGGACCTCGTGAAGGCCGGCGTCATCGACCCCGCCAAGGTGACCAGGTCGGCTCTGCAGAATGCCGCCTCGATCGCCGGGCTGCTGCTCACGACCGAGGCGATCGTGGCGGACAAGCCCGAGAAGAAGCCGGAGACACCCATGCCGCCGGGCGGTGGCATGGGGATGATGTAGGCGCCCGACGCACTGCGGGTGTGTACGAGGGGTCGGGCCGTAGGCCCGACCCCTCGTCGCGGCCCGCCGATGACGTCACCCCTGGCCGGTCGCCACCGCCCTGGGCGGATCGGGCACGAGGGACGCCGAGGGCGGTCGCGTCGTCCGGCCGTAGGCTCCTGTGGGTGTCAGACGCCGAACCGACCCCCGACCGGCCAGAGGTGAGCCGGCGCCGCTTCCGTCAGTTCATCCCTCGGCCGAGCACGGCAGTCGCCGGCGGCGTGGCTCCTTGGGCGAGGGTCGCCGCGAGCGACCGCCGGCCCATACCGCTCGAGCGAGCCGTCGGCAGCCTCACGGGACTGCTCTTGCCGGCCGCGGTCGAGCCTCGACCCCGGCCGCAGGCCGCCGTCCTCGTCCCCCTCTTCGAGCGGGCGGGCGACACGGCCGTGGTGCTCATCAGACGGTCCCTCTCCCTCATGAGCAACCCCGGTGACCTTGCCTTCCCCGGCGGCCGCCTCGAGCGGGACGAGCGGGCGGTCGACGCCGCCCTCCGCGAGGCGGACGAGGAGGTGGGGCTCAGCCCGGGGTCGGTGAACCTGCTCGGGCGTCTGGCCGTCGTCAACCGCACCCGGGTGAGGGAACGTGTCGTGCCCTACGTCGGCACGATGACGGCCGAGCCCTGCCTGCGCGCTCACCCGGGTGAGGTCGATGCCGTCCTCACCCTCTCGCTCTCCGATCTGGCCGCCGCCGGCGTGTACTGGGAGGAGGAGTGGACGATGCCGGGCCAGGCCTCCCGCCTCCTCCCGTTCTTCGCCGACGCGGCGATCCTCGGCGACGATGTCATCTGGGGCATGACGGCCGCCGTCCTGCGCGAGCTGCTCACCGCCGTGCTCGCTCCCGGGCCAGCCCCCGGGCCGGAGAGCCCGATTGCGTAGTCTGTATCGCCGCCGTGGCGGCACTTGAGGGAGACGACCATGCCTGACATCGAGATCGGAAGCGGCAAGTCCTCTCGCCGCGGCTACAGCTTGGGCGACGTGGCCATCGTGCCCTCGCGGCGCACGCGGGATCCGGAGGACGTCGACCTGTCGTTCGTGCTCGACGGCTTCAGCTTCGCCCTTCCGCTCGTGGCGGCCGCCTCGGACGCCATCGTCAGCCCGCGGACTGCCGTCGAGATCGGGCGCCTCGGAGGCCTCGGCGTCCTCAACCTCGAAGGGCTCTGGACGCGCTACGAGGATCCGGAGGCGGTCTTCGACGAGATCGCCTCCCTGCCCGCCGCCACGGCGACACGGCGGTTGCAGGAGCTGTATGCGCAGCCCATCCGGGAGGATCTCATCTGCGAACGCATCCGCCAGATCGCCGCCGGAGGCGTTGTGACGTGTGCCTCGCTGTCGCCGCAGCGGACGGCGCAGTTCGCCAAGGCCGTCGTGGACGCCGAGCTCGATCTGTTGGTGATCCAAGGGACGGTCGTCTCCGCCGAGCACGTCTCGCGACGTTCGGAGCCCCTCAACCTGAAACGGTTCATCCGTGACTACGACATCCCGGTGATCGTGGGCGGCTGTGCCTCCTACCTGGCTGCCCTCCACCTCATGCGCACGGGGGCGGTCGGCGTGCTCTTCGGCGTCGGCACCGGCCTGGCGAGCACGACCTGGGACGTCCTCGGACTCGGCGCACCCCACGCCACGGCTATCGCGGATGCCGCCGGCGCCCGCAGCCGCCACCTGGAGGAAACGGGCGTCTATGTCCACGTCATCGCCGACGGCGGCATGTCGACGGGGGGTGACATCGCCAAGGCGATCGCCTGCGGAGCCGACGCCGTCATGATCGGCGCGCCGCTGGCGGCGGCGGCAGAAGCTCCAGGCCGGCGCCGTTACTGGGAGATGGCGGCCGTCCACCCGAGTCTTCCCCGGGGCTCGCTCGTGGATGCGCCCCTCCGCGGCACCCTGGCGGAGGTGCTGTGCGGGCCCGCCCACGACGCCGACGGTGCGGTCAACCTCTTCGGAGCCCTGCGGGCGGCCATGGCGATGTGCGGCTATGCGTCGGTGAAGGAGATGCACAAGGCGGACGTGACCGTCGCCGGCTGAGGGGCCATTCGAGGGCGGGCGGACCATCGGCTCAGTACCTGGCGCCACCCTTTAGGCTCGACGTGATGCCCGGGCTGGAGAAGGAGTGGGACCTGTTCGGGGACTTCTCGGCCCTGCCCGCCTTGACCACGGACGCCAGGTCGGGCCCCGCCGGCGTGCCCGGCCCCGGCGGGCCCAAGGGTGTGCTCGACGAGGAGGCCCTCCTCGGCGACCTGAACCCGGTGCAGCGCGCAGCCGTCCTGCACGAGGAGGGACCGCTCGTCGTGGTGGCCGGTGCCGGCTCCGGCAAGACGCGGGTGCTGACGCGGCGGATCGCCTCGCTCGTCGCCCGAGGCGTGCCCCCATGGCGCATCCTGGCCATCACCTTCACGAACAAGGCGGCCGACGAGATGCGTCGCCGTGTCGTCGAACTCGTGGGGGAGGATGCCGATCGCATGTGGGTGTCGACGTTCCACTCCGCCTGCGTCCGCATCCTCCGGCGCAACGCCGATCGCATCGGCTACCGCTCCAACTTCACGATCTACGACGACGCCGACTCGCGGCGGCTCATCGAGCACATCCTCGGCGATCTCGGCGTGGACCAGAAGCGCTTCCCTCCGCGGGCCGTCGCCGCCGCCATCGGCCAGGCCAAGTCCGAGCTCTTGGACGTCGAGGGCTACGACCGTCGAGCCGCGACGCTGTACGAGCGGCGCATCGCCGACGTCTACGCCGAATACGAGCGCCGCCTCCTCGAGGCCAACGCTATGGACTTCGACGACCTGCTTGTGCGCGTCGTCCGCCTCTTCCGCGAGCACCTGGATGTCCTCGAGGGCTACCAGGATCGCTTCGTGCACCTGCTCGTCGACGAATTCCAGGACACGAACCCCGCACAGAACGAGATCGTCACCCTCCTCGGGCGGGCCTCGCGCAACGTCTGTGTCGTCGGGGACACCGATCAGAGCATCTACCGCTTCCGCGGCGCCGAGATGCGCAACCTCCTCGACTTCGAGCGGGCGTTCCCCGATGCCCGCGTGCTCCTCCTCGAGCAGAACTACCGTTCCACGCAGACGATCTTGAACGCTGCCAACGCCGTCATCGCCAACAACCTCGTTCGCCAGCCGAAGCACCTCTGGAGCGCCCTCGGCGAAGGGGAGAAGATCAAGCGATATCGCGCCAGCGACGGCGACGACGAAGCCTCTTTCGTAGCAAACGAGATCCGCTCGCTCGCCAACGAGCAGGGCGTCGGCTTCGGCGACATCGCCGTCTTCTACCGGACGAACGCGCAGTCACGGGCGCTCGAAGCCGGCTTGATGGAGCGGGGAGTCCCCTATCAGGTCATCGGGGGGACCCGCTTCTACGACCGACGCGAGGTCCGAGACTCCCTTGCCTACCTACGCCTCGTGCTCAACCCGAGCGACGAAGTCTCGCTCCGGCGCGTCCTCAACGTGCCCCGCCGCGGTATCGGCGAGACGACGCTCTCCCGACTCGTCGCCTTCGCCCGCGAGCGGCAGATCAGCTTTCACGAGGCCCTGCGGCGGGCGGAGGAGGCCGGGACGGCGGGGAAGGCGGCAGCAGGCGTCCGGGCGTTCCTCGAGGCGATGGACGCCCTCTCGGGGGAGGAGGAGGCCGCACGTCCCCCGGCCGACATCCTCGGGGACATCCTCGATCGGGTGGGCTATCTCGACATGCTCGAGGCCGAGGCCAAAAGCGGAGGCTCCAAGGCCATCGAGGCCGAGGGCCGCCTGGAGAACCTCTCGGAGCTGATCTCGGTCGCCTCCGGCTTCGCCACGCTGGAGGGGTTTCTCGAGTCCGTCTCGCTCGTGGCCGCCGGCGATGAGGAGGCGGACGGGCCGGCCGTCTCGCTCATGACCCTGCACGCGGCGAAAGGCCTTGAATTCCGCGTCGTCTTCCTCACCGGGTTGGAGGAGGGCGTCTTTCCCCTCAACCAGACCCTCGCCGAGCCTGACGAGCTCGAAGAGGAGCGCCGCCTCTGCTATGTGGGCATCACGCGCGCCCGCGAGCAGCTGTATGTGACCCATACGTGGCGGCGGCTCTTGTACGGGTCGTACCAGGAGAGCCTGCCGAGCCGGTTCTTGAAAGAGATGCCGGAGGAGCTCATCGAAGACGTTGGTGACGGTCTCGTCCTCGGGCGTGGGCGCTACGCCGCCCCGTCTGGCCAGTGGGGAGAGCGCTACCGCCAGCGCTACGGCGCCGGGCGGCCGTACTCGGGCGGCACCGAGCACGCAGGCGGCGCGAGCGGGCGGTCGAGCGGCAAGGAGCGAGTGGCCGCCCTCGCCACGAGCGGGCCCCCGCCGGCATCGACCGGCGCCGAGGCGCTCGGCCTCGTGCCCGGGGAGGCCGTCACCCATCCGCGTTTCGGATCCGGGGTCGTCACCCACGTGGAGGGCGAGGGCGAGGACGCCAGGGCCGAGGTGCGTTTCCTGGAGGGCCGCGTCCGGCGCTTCATCCTCCATCTCACGCCCCTCAGCCGGGTCTGAGACTCAGCCGGATCCGAGGGCGCCGCTCAGGGCAGGAGCGTGCTGTTGTTCGAGTAGATCTGATAGGTGGAGTCGGTGACGAGGGAGAATTGGCGGGCGAAGAAACGGATCAGGGTTGGCGACGAGAGCAGGCTGGGCTGCCCGGGGCCGACCACGACGTAGCGGGCCTCGGACGCCAGCTGCTCCCATGCGGCGTCCGCCGCCGCCGGCGATCCGGCCACCCTCTCTATCCCCTCGGGGTCGGCGACGAAAGGGCAGCCGGCCGGCAGGGTAGCGAAGCGCTCGGCAAGGACGAGGGCTTCGGGGTTGTTCGAGATCACGCACGTCCCGCTTGGCACGACGGCGTCGATGGTGGCGCTCGGGTTCGAGGCGTTGGCGATGAAGTAGGAACGCCAGTAGTCGGTCTCCTTCGGGGCCGCCACCGACACGACGGCGACCATGGCTGCCACGCACAGGACGGACAACCCGCCAGCGGCCGCAGTGCTCACGTAGCCGCTCCCTGACCCGAGCGTGGACGTCACAGCGATGAGCGAGCCAACGGAGTTGCCGACGGCGATGGCGCCGAAACCGGCCAAGAAGTAGGTGTAGGCAATGGGGAGCTGGTTCGGCACGAGGGCGATGACGACGAGCCCGACGACGGTGGCGAGCAGCGCCCAGTCGAGCGGAGTGGCCGTCGAGACCCGGACGAGGGCAGCCACGACGACGACGAGGAGGATGACGACGCCCACGCCGATGGCGAGGGAATTCGGGTTGGAGATCCCGAGTGTCGACCCGAGCCCGAGGATCTCGGCCACCCTGCTGGCCAAGGGGGGCGAGACGGCCGGAGCATAACCCCGGCTGAGCTCGGCCCCGACGACGTCGCGCATGAAGTTGCCCGGCGAGGCGAGCAGGAACGTGATGCAGGGGACGCCGATGCCGAGCACCAGACCGCCGAGGAGGCGACCGAGCGCCTGCCGCCAGTTGACGGCCGCACAGACGATGAGGACGATCGCAGGGATGAGCGCCCAGGGTTTGATGGCGACGGCGAAGCCGATGAGAGCGCCGGCCAGCACGAGCCGCCCGCCCGCCGCCAGCTGGCCCTGGGTGAAGGCCGCCTGGAAGGCGAGGAGGCAGAAGAGGAGCACGTAGGGCTCGAGCATGACCGAACTCGTGGCGTAGAAGGCGTTCGGGAACGCCGCGAACAACACGCCCGCGATGAAAGTGCTCGAGATGCCGTGGAACCGGGCCGTGAAGGCGACGAGGAAGACGTCGATGACCGAGACGATGGCGGTGAGGCCGCGGGCGCCATCGAGCCCCGCCGAGGCGTTCGCATGGGCGACCCAGGCGAACGGCAGCAGGAGGATGCTCAGGCCGGGTGGCTGGGTGAGCACGAAGTCGTCGTAGGGGAGCTGGCCCTTCGAGAGCGCCAGCGAGGAGGCGAAGCTGACGCCTCCGGCCGGAAAGGTCACGCCTCCGAGCACGTCGTGCAGGGTCAATTCGTGGATGATGAGGAAGATCCCGAGGACGGTCGGCATGAGGGCGAGAACCCCCGCCACGTGGGGGCTCGCCCACCACACTCCCGTCTCTTGTCTCCGCCGCACTGCCCCGGGATCCTAGTTGTCCGGCCACCATGACCGTGAACACGGCCGAAGATGCCGTGTCGGCGCCATCGTGGGTAGCATCGGCCGCGCATGGACCGCCGATACCGCGTCGTCGTCGCGAAACCCGGCCTGGACGGTCACGACCGGGGCGCCAAGGTGATCGCCCGCGCGTTGCGCGACGCCGGTTTCGAGGTGATCTACACAGGGTTGCACCAGACGCCCGAACAGGTCGTGCAGGCGGTGGTGCAGGAGGACGCCGACGCCGTCGGCCTTTCCCTCCTGTCCGGCGCCCATCTGACGCTCGTGCCCAAGGTCGTGGCGGGCCTGCGCCGCGAGGGCCTCGACGACGTCGTCGTCGTGTGCGGCGGCATCATCCCCGACAAGGACATACCGGTGCTGAAGGAGGCGGGCGTGTCCGAGGTCTTCACGCCGGGTGCACCCCTGCCAGAGATCGCCCGCTGGCTCGAGAACGCCCTCGATGCCCGCGAGCGGGACTCCGCCGCGAGCAGTTGACGAGTCGAGCTGACGATGAGGATGGAGGACCGCCTCGGTGGATCTTGTCGAGTATCAAGGTAAGCAGTACTTCGCTCGCTACGGCATCCCCATCTCGGCGGGCCGGGTGGCCGACACCGTCGAAGAGGCGCTTGCCGCCGCGGAGGAGGTGGGTTACCCGGTCGTCGTGAAGGCCCAGGTGCAAGTCGGAGGTCGCGGCAAGGCCGGCGGAGTCAAGCTCGCATCCGATGCCGACGAGGTGCGCCGGCACGCTTCGGACATCCTCGGACTCGACATCAAGGGTCATGTCGTGCGTCGCCTGTGGATCGAGCACGCCACCGACATCGCCGAGGAGTACTACGCCAGCTTCACCCTCGATCGCGCCGCCAAGCTGCACCTCGCCATGGTCTCGGCCCGCGGCGGCGTCGACATCGAGGAGGTGGCTGTGAGCGCGCCAGCCGCGATCGCCCGCCTGCACATCGACCCTCTCGACGGGCTCGGACACCTCGAGGCCCTGCAACTCGTCACCGATGCCGGCCTGGAGGCCACCGCCCTCGAGCAGGCGGCGGCCATCCTCGTCGACCTCTACCGCTGCTATGTCGAGGGCGACGCCGATCTCGTCGAGATCAACCCCCTCGTGCTCACGACCGACGGCCAGGTGCGGGCGCTCGATGCCAAGGTCACTCTCGACGACGACGCCGCCTTCCGTCACCCCGAGTGGGAGTTCGAGGACATCGTCGACGTGGATCCCCGCGAGCTCCTCGCGAGGGAAAAAGGGTTGCAGTACATCGGGCTCGACGGCTCCGTCGGGATCATCGCCAACGGCGCCGGGCTCGCCATGTCCACGCTCGATGTCGTCAACCAGGTCGGCGGCGCCGCTGCCAACTTTCTCGACATCGGCGGAGGCGCCAACGCCGATGTGATGGCGAACGCCCTCGAGGTCATCAACACCGACGCCAACGTGCGCGTCATCCTCGTCAACATCTTCGGCGGCATCGTCCGGTGCGACGAGGTGGCAGCGGGCATCCTCACGGCCCTCGACCGGGTCGAGCTCGCGTCGGTGATCGTGCTGCGCCTCGACGGCACGAACTCGATCCAAGCCAGGAGAATGCTCGAGGAGCGCGCGTCTGCGTGGATCATCCCGGAGCTCACGATGATCGGTGCCGCCCAACGTGCCGTCGAGATCGCAGGAGGACGTTCGTGAGCATCTTCGTCGACGAGCACACCAAGGTCGTCGTCCTCGGGCTGACGGGCAGCCAGGGTCGCTTCCACGGCCTTCGCAACCGAGCCTACGGCACGAAGGTCGTGGCCGGCGTCACGCCCGGCAAAGGCGGTCAGGACGTCGAGGGGATTCCCGTGTACGACACCGTGGCCGAAGCCGTCGAGCGCCACGGGGCGGACGCCGCCTTCGTCGTCGTGCCGCCTCGGGGGGCGGCTGAGGCCATCGTGACCTGCGCGGCCGCCGGCATCGGTTTCGTCGTGTGCATCACCGAGCACATCCCCGCCAAGGACGAGGCGCTCGTGGCCGCCCGCCTTCGCCGCCACTACCCGCGCACGCGCCTGCTCGGTCCCAACTGCCCGGGTGTGATCTCGCCGGGCAAGTGCAACATCGGGATCACCTCCGGCGACATCGCCCTGCCAGGCGGCCCGGTCGGAATCGTCAGCCGGTCGGGCACGTTGACCTACCAGGCCCTCCACGAGCTCTCCCAGCAAGGCGTCGGCCAGACGACTTGCGTGGGCATCGGGGGCGATCCC
>DASPSK010000135.1:0-2538 GCA_035623975.1 Acidimicrobiales bacterium
CCCTTTCGGCTCCGACCTTCCTGCCGATGTTCTCGACGTGCAGGTGGATCTCCTCAAGGAGGGCGGTGTCCTGCTTGACCTTCTCGGTGAGAGTCGTGTTGTCTTTCAGTAGGGATACGAGCCCGGCTTCGACGTCCTGGATCTGCTTCCCCTGAGCCCCCAGGCGAGCGAGCGTGTCCTCGAGGTTGCGCTCAGAGCGGTTGGAGGCGGCGCCAATCAAGAAGCCGATGAACAATTCGGCCACGGTGGTTATGAGGTTCAGAGGGAAGTTGTAGCCCTGGCTCGTGAACCACGCCGGCAGGAACGACCCCGACGCAAGGTGGTGGCCGCCGAAGGCGAACAGGAATGTCCAGCCGAGCACGAGGATGGCCCACACGATGATGTTCTTCGGACGCCCCATGGCGAATGAGACCTTGTCGGCGATCCGATCGAACAGGGACAGCTTGCGCTCTACTGGCATGTCGCTCATGTTGGTGACCTCCCGAGGGATGATGGGATGTGCGGGCAACCGAGCTTGGCACACACGACATTCAGCTCTCCGAGGTGGGCTGGGTATTGCTCGTCGCGGCGTGATCGCCGGTGCCCCGGGAGCGCGTGGCGGCGGGCTCAGCTGATTCGGCCCAATGTGCAGGCGGGCGCGGCGCCGGGAAACGACGACGGCGGAAGGGTCGTCCAGGCCGCTCCGCCGTCGTGGCGTTCTCAGGTGGCTGTGGCGCTGTCCGTCCCCTTGCCAGATCCCGAAGTGTGAGCATCGCCATGGGGAAAGACACGGCCCTTGCTGTTGACGATCAGGTAACCGTGTCCGTCGGGACTCACGAGCAGCTCCACGACACCGGTTGTGACGCTGGAGCCATATGGCTCGGCGTCGCCGAAGTTGTAGACATGACCGCCAGAGCTTGCGACGAAGTACCCCTGGCCGTCCGGTGTCGTGGCGATGGACACGGCTGCGATCCCCTTCTTCTCGCCAAGCCTCGGAGCGTCGCCGAAACGGTAGACGGTCCCGTTGGCAGCGAGCAGCCAGTAGCCGTGACCGTCCACGCTGCGGGCCATGTCGACGATGTGGGCGCCGATCTTGCTGCCGTAGTTCGAGGCATCGCCGTAGGCAAAGACCTTGCCGGCCGACGTGGCGATCCAGTAACCCTGCCCGTCGAGTGTCGGGACAAGCGCGACCACGTGCGAGCCGCTGAGGTGACCGGCAGGCGAGCCGTGGGACCGGGCGGAGCCGAACGGCTCGACGCGGCCGGCCGCCGATACCTCCCAGTAGCCCTGATTCCCGGGGGCGACCGCGATCACGGCCCAAGGTGAAGCGCCCGCCTTGGCAGAGCCGAAAGACCGGGCGTTGAAGCTCGAGACCGCTCCGCTCGGCGAGGCCAGCCAGTACCCCTGCCCGTCGGCCCCTTGACGGTCTGTCGGGTTGGCGAGATCGCAGGATGTGTCACCGACGATGTTGCCGCCGAGAGAGGAGATCGGCAGTCCGGCCGGCGTCCCATTGGCGGAACAGTCGAGCTCGGTGCCGGAGGGTAGGTGGTTGCCGGCGATGACGCTGTCGGCGACGCTGCCACCCCCGGCTTGGCCCGATCCGCCCTGATCGTCGATCCCAGGGCTGGCCGGCGCCACGTTGCCGGCGATGACGGAATCATCGAGCACGAGCCGGTGTGTCAGGCCTCCCCCTTTGTATCCCACGATCAGCACGCCTCCGCCGAGGGCGCCGGCGCCGGATGCGACGTTGTCGATGATTGCGTCGCTCGTCGCCGAGAGTGTCCAGTAGTCGAAAATCCCCCCGCCAAGGGTGGCCGTGTTCCCGGCGATGTCGCTGTCCGACAGGGTCATCTCGGCGTTGTCCCAGATGGCGCCACCGCCCTGGTCGGCATGGTTCCTCGAGAAGGTCGAGGCGGTGACGGTGGCATCATCGAAGGCATAGAGGGCGCCGCCGTAGCCATCGCCCTCGGCCGCCGTCGCGACGCCGCCAGTGGCGCGGTTCCCGGTGAAGCTCGAGTCGCTGATGGAATCGCCCTGACCCTCGTCGCTGATGGCCCCACCCGCGCCCTCCGTGGCGCTGTTGCCAACGAAGGAGGATCCGGCGATCGTCGCCGATCCGTCGTCGAGGATCGCCCCACCTTCGCTGCCGTCCTGCTCTGCCGTCGGATCGGCCACACTGTCGCTCGAGAACCTAGACGAGCTCACTGTGAGGCTGGTGCCGCTGTAGATCGCTCCACCTCCGGCGAAGTCGCCCGGACCGGTGGTCGAGATGGAGGCGGAGTCATCGGAGAAGTGCGACGACGTCACCTCAAGGCCACCGTCGTTGTAGATGGCACCTCCTTCGGCGGAGTCGTTCGAGCCTGCGGTCGAGACGGAGGCGGAGTCCTTGGCGAACGTCGACGACGTCACCTCAAGGCCACCGTCGTTGTAGATGGCACCGCCTTCAACCTCCGTGCTGCCTGTGGCGGCGTTCGTCGAGAAGTGGGACGACGTGAAGGCGGCGGTGGTGTCCTGGAAGACGGCCCCGCCCTCCGGGTCCGATCCCGTGGCCGAATTGTC
>DASPSK010000171.1:0-22748 GCA_035623975.1 Acidimicrobiales bacterium
CCAGCCTCAACGCCATCCAGGCCCGCCGCGGCTGGCTGCCGCGCGAGGAGCTGGAGGAGCTGGCGCGCTCCGCCCGCCGCCCGCGATATGAGATCGAAGGCCTCATCTCCTTCTACCCCCACTTCCGCACCGAGCCGCCGACGAAGGTCTCCCTGCACGTCTGCCACGATCTCGCCTGCTTCCTGCGCGACGGCGAGGCCCGCCTCGCAGAGCTGCGGGAGCGCTACGCCGACGACGCCGACGTCGAAGTGGTCGAGGTGTCGTGCCTGGGCCGCTGCGACATCGCTCCTGCGGTGGCCGTGAACGAGCGGCCCGCCCCCGTGAGCGAGGCGGACGTGCTCGTGCAGGGCGCCCGCGAGAGTGACTTGGGTCAGGCGGCCCCCAGGACGCGCGCCGAGCCCTGGGCCAACGACCCCTACGCGAGCGGCTCAGGAGTCGGCGAGCGGTACGCCGTGCTGCGCGCCCTGCTCGCGGGCGAGCTGGACGCCGAGAGGATCATCGCCACGCTCAAGGACTCCGGCCTCCGGGGCATGGGCGGGGCCGGCTTCCCCACCGGACAGAAATGGGACCTCGTCCGCCGGACCGAGCCCGGCAGCGTCAAGTACGCCGTCTGCAACGCCGACGAGTCCGAGCCGGGCACCTTCAAGGACCGCCAGATTCTCGCCACCCAACCCCACCTCGTGCTGGAAGGCCTGCTGATCGGCATGGCCGCCGTCGGGGCAGAGGAGGGCTGGATCTTCATCCGGCACGAGTACGCTCCCGAGGAGCACGTGCTGCGCGCCGAGATCGAGGCCCTGCGCGCCGCCGGGGTCGTGGGCGCGGACGCCTGCGGGAGTGGGAGACGGCTCGAGGTCGACGTGTTCGTCTCCCCCGGCGGCTACATCCTCGGCGAGGAGACGGCGCTGCTGGAGTGCATGGAGGGGCATCGGGGCGAGCCGCGCAACAAGCCGCCCTTCCCGGGCACCTACGGCCTGCACGGCCGTCCCACGCTCATCAACTCGGTCGAGACCCTCGCCGATGTGCCGGTGATCCTGCAGCGCGGCGCACAGTGGTGGGCGGACCAGGGTGCCGGCGAGTCCGTCGGCTGGAAGTTCTTCGCCGTGTCGGGTCACGTCGAACGTCCCGATGTCTATCTCGTCCCGATGGGCACGACGGTACGCCAGCTGATCGCCCTGGCCGGCGGGGTCACGGGAGGTGCCGCCGTGGGAGCCGTGCAACCGGGCGGGGCCTCGTCCAACTTCATCGGACCCGACCAGCTCGATCTGCCGCTCGACTTCGACACGGCCGTGAAGGCCGGCACCATGCTCGGCTCGGGCGCCTTGGTCGTGCTGGCCGAGGGTACCGACCTGCTGGCGGCCGCCACCAACGTGCTGCGGTTCTTTCGCAACGAGTCCTGCGGCAAGTGCGTGCCATGCCGGGTCGGCTCGACGAAGGCCCACGAGCTGTTGCGCGAGGTCCTCGAGTCCGGCGCGACCGCCCTGGGCGACGCCCGGCGCCAGCGGATCCTCCAGCTGGAGGAGGTCATGCGCAAGACTTCGATCTGCGGGCTCGGCCAGGTTGCCCTCGGGCCTGTGGTGAGCGTGCTCAACCTGGGCGGGAGCACCGGCGGGGGGCTGCAGGCGCCGAAGTCCGACGGAGCTTCGGGCCAGCCCGTACGGTGAGCGGACGGGAGTTCTTCACCGCCCGCACCGTCTCGGACGCGCTCGTCGAATTCCGGCCGTCGCGACGCACCACCGTCGAGTCGGTGCCCCTCGCCGAGGCGTTGCGCCGGGTACCGACGGCCGATGTGATCACACCCGGGGCCCTGCCGGGCTTCCCCCGGGCGACCGTCGACGGGTATGCCGTCCGAGCCGTCGACACCTACGGCGCCTCCGAAGGGCTGCCCTCCTACCTCGGCCTCGTCGGGTCCGTGCGGATGGGATCGGCGCCGACGGTGGCCGTCCCGCCTGGCGGGTGCGTGGCGATCCCGACCGGCGCGGTCCTGCCCGAGGGGGCCGACGCCGTCGTGATGGTCGAGCACACCGGCGAGACCATGCCCGGCACGATCGAGGTGACCCGCCCCGTCGCCCCCGGAGCCGGGATGGTGCGGGCCGACGAGGACGTCGCCGCCGGCGCGGTCCTCGTGGCTGCGGGCAGACCGCTGCGAGCGCCGGAGCTCGGCCTGCTGGCCGCCGCCGGGGTGACGACCGTGCAGGTGCACGCCCGGCCCCGAGTGGCGATCATCTCGACGGGCGATGAGGTCGTGCCTCCTTCCACCCTGACCCTGGCGGCCGGCCAGGTGCGGGACGCCACCGCCTCGGCGCTGGCGGCGCTGGTGCTCGACTCTGGGGGCGAGCCGGTCGTGGCCGGAATCGTTCCCGACGATCGTGGCGCCCTCGAAGACGCTCTCGGCCGCGCGCTTGCCCATGCCGACCTGGTCGTGGTCTCGGCCGGGTCTTCCGTGGGCAACCGCGACGAGACGGCCGCCGCCGTCGCCGCCCTCGGCACGATCTGGTGTCACGGTCTCGCCGTCAAGCCGGGCAAGCCGACCCTGTTGGCGGACTGCGCCGGCGTGCCCCTCATCGGGCTGCCGGGCAACCCGCTGTCCGCCCTCGTCGTCTTCCGGCTGATCGGCGTGCCGCTCGTCTGGCGTCTGGCCGGCTGCGAGGCGGCGCCGCCCGAGCCGAGCAGGCGGGCTCGACTGTCCCGCGATGTGGCCTCTGCCGCCGGTCGGCTCGACGTCGTCCAGGTGGCGGTGGGCGACGGCAGTGCCGAGCCGCTCTTTGGGCCGTCGGCGCTCTTGTCCGTGCTCACGAAGGCAGACGGCTACATCGTGGTGCCCGAGCCGGCCACCGGCCTCGACGGCGGCCGCGAGGTTGAGGTCATCCTGTACCGATGACCACGCCCGACGGCCCGGAGCGGACATCCCCTCCGCGGGCGACTCCACCCAGCCCCTTCATCTCCGACGTCCCCGCCGCCGAGGCCGTGCGGGCGTGGAAGGCCGCTTGCACGGCGGCAGGGTGCCCTGAACGCCTGCCGGCCGTGTCCATGCCCGTCGGGGACACCCTCGGCCGCGTCACGGCCGAGTCGGTGTGGGCCCGGCGGTCGTCGCCGCCCTTCGACTCCGCTGGCATGGACGGGATCGCCGTCCGGGCGGCCGCCACGGTCGGGGCCGGCGAGACGACGCCGGTGCTGCTCGCCGCCGGGGACTTCGAGGTGGTCGACACGGGCGATCCGCTTCCCACCGGCTACGACGCCGTTGTGATGCGCGAGCATGTGCACTGGACGGCCGGCGGGCGACCGGAGCTGCGCGCCGCCGTGCCGCCCTACCAGCACGTGCGCTCGATCGGCGAGGACATCAGCGCGACGGAGCTGCTCCTGCCCGAAGGCCACCGCCTGCGACCGGTCGACGTGGCGGCGTGCGCGGCCGCCGGGGTTACGGAGTTGATGGTCCGCCGCCGCCCCCTCGTGGTGATCGTCCCGACGGGCGACGAGATCCGGCCGATCGGAACCGAGCCCGGGCCAGGCGAAATCCTCGACACCAACTCGTTGATGCTCGCCGCCCAAGCCCGCGAGCTCGGGTGCGATACGCAGGTCACCGAGATCGTCCCGGACGACCCGGTCCTCCTCACCGCCGCCCTTCGCGAAGCCGCCACGGTCGCCGACCTGGTGATCCTCGTCGCCGGCTCGAGCGCCGGACGTGACGACTACACCGCCCGCGTCGTGGCCACCGCCGGGACGCTCGCCGTGCACGGCGTGGCGGTGCGGCCGGGGCATCCCGTCGTGCTCGGGACCGTGGCGGGCGAGGTGGCCACACCGGTCCTGGGCGCCCCCGGCTATCCGGTGTCCGCAGCCCTCACCTTCGACATCTTCGCCGCTCCCCTGCTGGCCGCGCTCGAGGGCGCGGCACCACCGGAGCGCCCCTCGACGAGAGCGAGGCTGGCCCGCAAGCTCGCTTCCGCCATCGGCTCCGATGAATGGGTGCGGGTGCGGCTGGGCCGGGTCGAGGGAGACATCGTCGCCGCTCCCCTGCCCCGCGGCGCCGGAGTGCTCACCTCGCTCGTGCGCGCCGACGGGCTGCTCGTCGTGCCGGCAGGGGTCGAAGGTCACCATGCCGGCGAGTACGTCCAGGTCGAGCTCCTGCGTGGGCTGGGCGAGATCGACCGCACGATCGTCGCCATCGGGTCACACGACCTCGTCCTCGACGTGGCAGCCTCGGCTCTGCGGGCGGAGGACCCGGGCGTGACCCTCGCCTCCTCCAACGTCGGGTCCCTCGGTGGGCTCGTGGCGCTGCGGGACGGGCTGTGTCATCTCGCCGGGTCGCACCTCCTCGACCCGGCCACCGGCGAGTACACGCTGCCCTACGTCGACCGGCTGCTCGGCGACGGCCCGGACATCGCCGTCATCCGCCTCGTGCACCGCGAGCAGGGCTTGCTCGTGGCCCCGGGCAACCCAGCCGGGCTGACCGGGATCGACGACTTGACCCGGCCCGGCCTGCGCTACGTGAATCGGCAGCGCGGCGCCGGCACGCGAGCCCTTCTCGACTACGAGCTCTCCCGCCGCGGTCTCGACCCGAGCCGGATATCCGGCTACTCGCGCGAGGAGCACACCCACCTCGGCGTGGCTGCCGCCGTGGCAGCCGGGCGCGCCGACACCGGCATGGGCATCCTCGCCGCCGCCCGTGCCTTCGGCCTCGACTTCATCCCGGTCGCCCGGGAGCCCTACGACCTCGTCGTGCGCGCCGGCCTCGTACAGGGCGAGCTGCTCGCTCCCTTCTGGGCACTGCTCGAGCGCCCCGACTTCCGCTCGAAGGTGGAGAAGCTGGGCGGCTACTCCTGCGCGGAGATGGGACGGCGGATCCGCTGACGCCACTGCCGGCGGCAGCCGCCTACCATCGGTGCATGTGCCGAAGCATCGTCAGCCTTCGTGATGTGCCCGACCTGACGCCGGGCGAGGTGGAGGCGGCCGCCCGCCAGTTCGTCCGCAAGGTCTCCGGCACGAAAGCGAAGACGCCGGCTCGGGCCAACCAGGAGGCCTTCGAGCGCGCCATCGCCGACATCGCCACCGCGACCACTCGCTTGCTCGACAGCTGGGTCGTGCAGCGCAGGCCGGCGGCGGTAGACGGCTCGGCCGGCGGCGCCTGAAGGCGGCTCAGCGCCAGGGCGACGCCTCCTGGGTCGTCGGCCCGACGTGCACGGCCAACCACTCGTTCATCGGCTGGCAGGCACGGAAGAAGTTGCGGACGTCCGTCTTCGCCTTTGCCGTCCCCAGCCGCGGTCCGGGGAGCCATTGCCGCCAGGCGACGAGGCCTTTGTTACGTAGCAGCTCGATGCGCTGGTGATCCTTCGGGTACCCCTTCGGGGCGGTCTTCAAGGCCCCGTGGCCGCCGACTTCGATGCCGTCGCCGGTGAGATCGGAGATGAGCTCCTCGAGCACACCCCCGGAGGCGTCCTCTGCGACGGCCGCCCGATAGCGCTCGAGTTGATCCGGCGCCATCAGGTACATGCCGCTGCCGGCGCCGAGGCCCTGAGCTGAGAATTGGACGTAGCCGCCCGCCGCCAAGCTGGCGGCGATCGCCGTCTTGTAGGGCGATTTGTCCCGGCTGAAGCGGATGTCCCGAAACGGCCGGAAGATCCTTCCCTCCCCGAACTCGGCCGCGAGGTCACCGAGGAGAGCGGCCATCGGGGCGTACACGTCCCGCTCGTAGACAAGCTTGCTCGCCTGCCAGTACGCCTTCGAATTGTCGGCCTCGAGACCCTCGAAGAACTCGATGGCCTCCGCCGGCCATCCCGTGAACGCCATGGGCGAAGTGTAAAAGCCCCTGAGCGGCCTCCCGGCGCGGGACGGACCGGCCTTTGAGCCGGTCCGGTGCCCTTTTCGATGATCCGGTATGGACTCCGCCATCCGTGCTTTTGGGACGTGACGACTCTGTCACCTCGGACGAAGCATCACGGCCGTGGGCTCCTGGCGTGCCGACCACCCTTTCATTGCGGGCATACTCCGCTGGGGCTGAGCGGGTTCAGGCGGACCGAACGTCGCTCCGACCATCGTGGCGGTCAGGCACCAGGAGAACGGCAGCCCGGGTCGTCAACCCGGGCACCCTCAGCCCGGCGGTCCGGACCCCTCGGAACCGTCCAACGTTTTCACGCCGACTCCTTCCGTTACCGGCACATCACGGGAAGCTGATCCCGCACCTCCATGGTCTACCTCTGTCCGACCCGCGTCAAGGGCATCTCTCACATTTTGAAGGCGCAGCCGTCCCAGCAGGCGACAAGACGCGGACGCCGGCGTCCGCGGAGCTCGATCAACAGCTCCACGGGCTCGGCCGCGTGCAAGGCGACGGGTTCCGACTCGAGGGTGCCGCCGGCGGGAGGCTCGGCCGAGCCGATGGTGGCCCAGCCGGCGGTCACCGGGGCGGTCGCCGGCGTGACCGCCCGGGCCGAGGCGGCGGCCGGTCGACGGTAACGCACGCCAAGATCCGCGGCGCCGACGGGCTCGTACATGCCCGCATCGGCCGGCAGGGTCGTCGTGGCCGACAGTACCGTCATTGCACCGCCACAACACTTCCGCCGCAGGGGGCGCACGTAGGCGACTCCGCCGTGGGCGGCGATGTAGGCACGCGCCTCAGGCGTAGCGATCACTCGCATGCCCGCAGTCTAGAGAGCCGCCGCCCGCGCCTCCAGCTTGTCGAGGAGGACACGTGCGTAGGGCTCCGATTCGGGTTTCATGAGGACGGATCGCAGCAGGCGCACGCCATGGCCGCTGTCGGGCGTGCCAGCCGGAGACGCCAGGCGGGGATGGCGCCGCACCATGTCGCGGGCGGGAACCCTGAGCGTGCTGAGGAAGACCGCATCGGCAGCCGCCATCGACCCGGAGAGCAACTGGGCGGAGGAGGCGTCGACCGCCGCCAGGCTCGAAGCCCGCCGGGAGAAGTACGTCACGATGTCCAGCTCGGGTCGCTGATAGAGGCACAGCCACTGCGACGAGTCGATGCCGGAAGCGAGCGACTGCGCCGCACGCCGGGTCGCCGAGAGCACCCGGCCGAGCCCGTCCGGCGAGAGGGGGAACAGCCGTAGCGTCAGCCAGAAGGCGGCGGCAGCGGCCCCCGCCCGGGAGCACTCGAGACTGATTTCGCCGAGGTGGCCGACTCCGCCACCGGTGAAGTACGTGTAGGGCGACTCGTGGGAGTAGTAGCGGGCGACGCCCGGGTCGGAGAAGAGCACCGCCCCGCACCCGTACGGCTGCAGGCCGTGTTTGTGCGGGTCGACCACGAACGAGTCGCAGGCGGCGATGGCCTTCCACGGGGCCGGATCGAGCTGGAGGGCGCCGGACAGTTCGGCGTCCTTGGCGACAATGGCATAGAAACCCCCGTAGGCGCCGTCGACGTGCACCCTCAACCCGTAGCGTTCCTTCAGTCTCACGGCCTCCTCGACCCGGTCGACGGCGCCGAGCCCCGTCGAACCGGTCGTGACCACGACCGTGCCGATGGCGCCGGCCCGGGCTAGCGCCGCCACCCGATCGAGATCGATCCGGCCGCCATCGTCCGAGCCGACCGGGTGGGCCGCCATGCCGAGAAGGTGGCACATGCGGCCGTGGGTGTAGTGCGCCTGGTCGCTGAAGGCGACGCCACGGTCCGGGTGAACGGAGCGAGCGACGAAGAGTGCCTCGAGGTTGGCAATCGTGCCGCTCGTCGTGAGATGGCCGAGGTGGGTCCCGAACCCGATCATCTCGGCCAGCCGGGCGACCGCCTCCACCTCCATGCGGGCCGTCGCCGGCCCACCGTCAAGGGCGTGGTTGTTCGGGTTGACGAGCATGGCGGCCAGGTAGGCGACGACGGCGGCGGGATGGGGGGGCTTCAGCATCTGGCCGGCGTAACGGGGGTGGAAGAAGGGGTAGTTGTCCTCGAGGCGCTCGAAGAGATCGGCGAAGGCCGCCGCCACACTGCCCTCGTCCACCTCGAGGGCAGCAGAGGGCTCGTAGGGCCCGAAAGCGGCCTCCCATCGGCGCTGGTGGTCGAGGGCGGCGCCGATCCACTCCTGCAAGTCCATGACCATGCCTACAGCCTGCCCGATCGCTCGCTCCGGCGGGCGGGCCGGGCGGCCCCTCAGGTCAGTCGCGCCACCGCCAGGGCCGCCGCCAGCAACACGACGCTCCAAGAGAGCAGGCGCAGTGCCTGCTCGACCGGTTGGACGAGCATCGCCCGGTCCAAGGCTCGCGTGCCGCCGTCCGAGAGCAGCACGCTGCCCTGTACGTCCACGACCCGCCGGCGGACGAACCGAGCCGGTGTGCTGAGCGCCCGCTGCGCCCTCGACAAGCCGAAGGCGCCCGCCCCTCCGAGCAGGGCAGCCAAGGAGAGGCGGTCCGACTGGGCCACGTAAGCGGTCAGCACGGGAAACGTCCCCCAGGCGAGGGCAAAACCGCTGTCGGTGTGCACGAGACCACCGAACCACTCGGCGTTGTAGGCCACCACGAGGAAGGGCCCGACGACGAGGAACGGCAGCAAGGGCCAACCGACCCGCGAGAGCCCGGCGACGCCGAGGCCGACGGCGCCCGCCAGGGCGAGGGCGAAGACGGTCCAGAGGACGGCCGAGGGGATCTGGGTGCGCAGCGGCCGCCCGTGCAGCTCGTCGAGGGCATGAGCCGCGATGCCGACGGCGAGGAAAAAGGCGAGCAGGGTGGCCAACAGGCGGCTCAAGTGCACGTGCGGCGCCAGCGAGGCGCCGATCACGACGTAGGCGAGATGCCAGGCGGTGTAGGGCGGGTGCAGCAGCGTCCACCAGTCCCGCCAGCCGCCGGAGCGGGTGGTGGCGTAGTAGGCCGGACGCAGCTTGGGCCTCGTCCCCTCGCCGGAGTCGGCCGCATTACCGTCTGCGGCCTGGGCGTCTGCGAGCGTCCTCGCCCGTCGCCCCGTCGGCCGCAGGCGTCGCTCTGCGCTCACGCCGAGCGCCGTCCCCACATGACGAGCCCACCGCCGAGGCTCATGATGCGGATGCCGATCTCGCCGATGCCGGCCGCCCGCCACGCCTGCTCTGTCCAGGCGACCGGGTAGCGCTCGTAGTGCTTCGAGATGCTCGGCCCGAGGAAGCGTCCCACCTTCCACCACTCCTCGCCCCCCGTGAGGTACCCGGCCACCGGCAGCACGAACCGGGTGTAGCAGATCCAAAGGCCGTGCCAGACCCGGTTCGGCGGCACGAGGAACTCGAGGCTGGCGATGGCTCCGCCCGGCTTCACCACGCGGGCCAGCTCCGCCAAGGTCGCCGCCGGCTCCTCCACGTAACGCAACAGGTAGGTGAAGGTCAAGGCGTCGAAGGACGCGTCCGGGAAGGGAAGCTGCTCGCCCCGCCCGAGGACGAGCTGGATGCGCCCGGCCTCACCGGCGGCGGCGACATTCTCGGCCCCCTGCCACAGCATCGCCCGCGTGAGGTCGAGGCCGACGACGCGAGCGCCCGAACGCCGGGCGATCTGCAGGGCGACCCCGGCCGTGCCGGAGGCGACGTCGAGGATGCGCCCCGGCGAGCCCGCAATGACGTGATCGACCATCTCCCGACGCCATCGGCGGTTCTGGCCCATCGACAGGAGCTCGGCCAGCCGGTCGTATCGCCCCGGCAGCCCCGAGAAGAGCGACTTGGCGAAACGGTTCTGCCGGGACTTCTCGCTGGCCGCCGTCACGGCGCCAGTCTGGCAGGCGCTCGCAGGGCGGATCGGAGAAACTCAGCTTCGAACAGGAGGAGGTTCTCCGCCACCACCTCCTGCGGGGTCATGTGCGTGACGCCGGAGAGGGGGAGGACGCAGTGGGGGCGGCCGGCGGCCAGCAAGGCGGAGGACAGCTGCAAGGTATTCGCGGCCGCCACGTTGTCGTCGGCGAGGCCGTGGATGAGCAGGAGCGGCCGCTGCAGCCCGGCGGCGTCACCGAGCAGGGAGGAACGGTCGTAGTTCTCCGGCGAGACCGCGGGGTGCCCGAGGTAGCGCTCGGTGTAATGCGTGTCGTAGAGCCTCCACTCCGTCACGGGGGCCCCGGCGACGGCGGCGTGGAACACCTCTGGCCGCCGCAGAACGGCGAGGGCGGCGAGGTAGCCGCCGAAGGACCAGCCGCGAATGGCCACCCGCGACAGGTCCAGGTCGTCACCGAACTCCTCGGCCACGGCATGCAACGCCGTCACCTGGTCCTCCAGCGCGGCGGTGGCGAGATCACCGCGAACGGAGCGGTCCCAGCCCGGCCCTCGACCGGGCGTTCCCCGACCGTCAGCCACGATGACGCAGTAGCCCTGATCGGCGAACCACTGGGCCTGGAGGAACATGGAGGAGGAAGCCAGCACCATCTGGGCGTGGGGTCCGCCGTAGGGGTCGAGAAGGACCGGCAGCCTGCCTGAGCCGGGCTCGTGGCCGCCGGGGAAGAGGACGGCGGTTCGGATCTGCCGGGCGCCGCAGGACCGCAGGCGCGGGCGTGGCGTGATGATTGGCGTCTCGGCCACAGAGGCGATGTCTGCCACCCGGCGGCCCTCGCGCTGCACCGTGACGGCGAGCCCCGCCCGGTCGAGCCGTCGCTCTGCGACAACGACGGTACCCCCGCCGCACCATCCGGTCGCCACGGCGGGCCCGCCCTCGCCGTCAACCCTGGCCAGGCCTCGAGCCACCGACCAAGTCCAGACGCCCACCTCGGTCGGCTCGGTCGAAGCCGCCAGGAGCACGAGGTCTCCGTCCACGCCGAGGACGCCTCGGACCTGCAGGTCGGCGGGCGTGACGACTTCGTCGCCGACAACGAGGCGCTTGGCGTCGGCCACGTCGGCCGTCCACACGACGGTCCCGTCCTCGAGGCAGGCCGGCACGCCCGCGACGATGTCCAGCCAGGCGTCGTCACGGTCCTCGCGCACGAGGGCGGACTCCCCGGTCGAGGGGTCGACCGCCAGCACCTGCATGCGGCGCTGGTCCCGACTCTGCACGACGAGGAGCAAGCCGTGCTCGGACCACGACACCTTCGTGACGTACTCGAAGCCCTGGCGGTCCCACTTGACCTGCAGGACCTCGCCGCCCGACGCCACAGGCACAAGATGAAGGGTGACGTCTGCGTTCGCCGTGCCCGCCGCCGGGTAGGCCATCTCCGTCGCCGGTCGCGTGGGCTCGGCCGGATCGGCGATGTAGCGGCGGGCGACCCCGCCCGTGTCGACCCTGGCGGCGAGGAGCCGCTCGCCATCCGGCGACCACCAGTACCCCTCCAGGCGGTCCATCTCCTCGGCGGCGATGAACTCGGGGAGCCCGTAGGTGACCTGACCGGCCGCCTCTAGCGTTGGCCCGTCCGGCTCAGCAAGTGCCCTCTCGCCGGTGCCGTCGGCGCAGATGAGGCGGAGCGCCCCGCCCGAGACATAGGCGATGTGCTCGCCTGAGGGTGAGAGGCGAGGATCCACGGCCGGCGTCGCCGCCGCCATCTCTTTCACCTGGGCGGACGCCACCTCGACGAGGTAGAGCCGGCCGGAGAGGTCGAAGACCACCCTCCCGGCGGCCCGGTCCGCATGGAAGCGCACGATCCCGGCGGACGACTCCCTCGCCCGTTCGCGGCGGGCTCGCTCCTCCGGCGGCAACTGCTCGAGGCCTCCGGCAAGCAGCGGCTCGGGGTCCACCACGAGCCGCTCCGTTGCGGCCGCCACGTCGAGCTCGTACAGGCAGGTCAAGGCGTCCGAGCCGCTTCTCGAGCGGAGAAAGAGGATCCGCTCGCCCTGCGGCGCGATCGCCAGTGCGCGCGGAGTGCCGAGGCTGAAGCGCCTCGTGCGGGCGTACTGGCGAGGGAAGCTGGCCTCGGTCACAGGCCCATCCTTGCCGATGCACCCGGCTGCTTTGCGCTGCTGGCACCTCGGGCCGAGGGCGATGCGGCCGTCGCTCTCGGGCCGGGCGCTCCCTCAACGCCCGACGGCATAGGCCTGCATCGCCCTCGGGTCGGCGGCGCCGCGGAGGAACCCGTCATCGGACCGGGAGACCGCCGTTGTCCGGCCGAGCCGCCAGGAGTCCGCTTCCACGACGTCATGGCCGCGCCGAGCCAGCTCGGCGATGCATTTGGCCCCCAGACGGCTCTCGACGACGAGCTGGTTCGGGTACGCCTCCCGCGGGTAGAAGGACGAGGGCACGTGGTTCGAGTGCCAGGAGGGGGCGTCGATCGAGGCCTGCAGATCGAGACCGAACACGGCGTGGTTGAGGAAGGCCAGCAGCGTCCACTGGTCCTGCTGATCGCCGCCCGGCGTCCCGAAGGCGAGGTAGGGCCGGCCGTCGCGCAACGCCAGGGCAGGGCTGAGCGTCGTACGCGGCCGCTTTCCCGGCGCCAGGCTCGCCGGCAGGCCCGCTTCCAACCAGAACATCTGTCCTCGCGTGCCCAGGCAGAAACCCAGCCCCGGCAAGGCGGGCGAGCTCTGCAGCCACCCCCCGCTCGGTGTCGCCGAGACGAGGTTCCCGAAGCGGTCGGCCACGTCGAGGTGGCAGGTGTCACCCCGCATCTCCCCTGAGGAGCCCGGCGGGGGCTCGACGGCGTGATCGAGTCCGGAGAGGGCGACGCCGCCGCGAGACGCCTGCGAGGCCCTCGCCCCCCTGCCGGCCACTCGCTCCGGCAGCCGGCCCACCCTGCCACCGGGCGCTCCCGGCCGCAGCTGGCCACTGGCCGTCTCGCCCACGAGCTGTCGCCGCTGCGCCGCGTAGGCGGGAGAGAGCAGGTCGCCCATCGGGACCTCGACCATGCGGGGATCGCCGTAGAAGGCCTCCCGGTCGGCGAAGGCCAACTTCGAGCACTCCGTCACTATGTGCACCAGCTCCGGGCTGCCCGGGCCCATGGATTCGAGGTCGAAGCCGGCGAGCAACGACAGCTGTTGGAGGAAGACAGGGCCCTGGCCCCAGGGCCCTGTCTTGAAGACTTCGAAGGCGCCGAAACCCAGTCGCAGCGGCACCTCGAGCGCGGCCCGCCACCGGGCGAGATCCTCCCCCTTCAACAGCCCGGAATCAGCGCAGAAGGCGTCGACCGACTCGGCCACGAAACCTTCGTAGTACGCCGCGCGGGCAGCCTCGATCTGCGCCTCCCGCCCGGGGCCGGCTGACTCCCCGGCGGCGAGGAGGCGGCGGTATGTGGACGCCAGGCGATCGTTGCTGAGCCGGCTGCCTGCGCGGGGTACGCCGCCTGCCAGCCAGATCTCTGCAGACGTCGGCCACTCCCGCCTCATGCCAGGCGCGGCCGCCGCCAAGGTCGCCGCGAGCGAGGCGATGACGGGGAAGCCCCCCTCCGCATAGGCGATCGCCGGCGCGAGCACCTCCCGTAGCGACATCGTCCCGAAGCGCTCGAGCACGAGCATGAGCGAGCCGAAGGCACCCGGCACACAGGCCGCCAGCAGCCCGACATTCGGGACGAGCTCGAGGCCCAGCCGGGAGAAGCGCTCGAGCGTGGCGGCGGCTGGTGCCGGCCCCTGGCCGTCGACGACGTGCACGGCGTCCTCGGCGGCACAGTACAAAAGCATCGGCGCCTCGCCCCCGAGGCCGTTCTGGTGCGGTTCGACGACCTCGAGGACGAAGGCGGCGGCGACGGCGGCGTCGAAGGCGTTCCCGCCGCCCTCGAGCATGGCCATGCCGCTCTGAGCCGCCAGCCAGTGCGACGCCGCCACCATGCCGAATTGGCCGACCAGCTGCGGCCGGGTCGTGAAGCCTTCGGCGCCGCTCACCGCGGCCGGACTTCGTAGCTGCACACGTGGGCGCCGTCGAGCAGGTGGGCAACGCGCTCGACGTGGCCGGCGGGGAGAGCATCCCGGATGAAGGCGAGCTCGCTCGCGCACGCCTGCCGGTACCCCGTCGCCACCGAGAGGATGGCGCAGTTGTGCTCTGTGATCCTCCAGCCTCCGTCTTCGAGCCGGCAGACATCGGCGAGATAACCGTCCTCGTCGAGGATGCGAGTGAGCTCGGCCACCTGCTCGTCGAGGTTCAGGCCGGAGAGCCTCGACCCTGCCTCGCGAAGACGCCGTCGCCGGCGCTGCTCGAAGAGGCGGGACACCTCCTTGCTGCCCGGGCCGCCCAGATAGCCGAGGAGCTCGGTCGTGAGATCGCCGTAGCGTTTCGGGAAGAGCCCCTCCGCCGAGCCCGAGAGCTCGTAACGATGAGCCGGCCGGCCGCGCCCATCCGCGTCGGAGCTGTGGGTGACGAGCCCGTCCTCCTCCAGACGACCGAGCTGTTGGCGAACGGCTGCCACGGTGATGCCGAGCTCGGCGGCGAGCTCACCCGCGCGCATCACCCCGTAACGCTTCAGGGCTACGAGGACGGCGCGACGCGTCGAGGCCATGGAAACGAGCGGGGCCCCGATGCCCGCCACCGGCGCCTGCGCGCCCGGCTTCACCGTCCTCGTCACGGCAGGACCAGATGAACGTCCCCGAACTCGTGCCACAAGTAGCCCTCCTCGAGTGCAACCGTATAGGAGCGCTCGAGGAGCTCACGGCCGGCGACGGCTTCGAGCATGGCGAGGTGGGACGCCTCCGGCTCGTGCCAACCCGTCAGGAGGCCGTCGATGGAACGGACGCGCCGTTCCGGCGTGACGACGACGTCCGTCCACCCGCTTCCGGGGTGGACCCTGCCCGTCGTGTCGACGACGGACTCCAACGCCCGCACGACCGTCGTGCCCACGGCGATCACCCGTCCCCCGTCTCGGCGGGCGGCGTTGACCCGTTGCGCGGTGGCGGCGGGCACGCGGAAGTACTCGTCGTAGGGAGGCTCCCCCGCTTCGAGGGAGGCGACGCCGGTGTGGAGCAGCAGCGGCGTCACGCCGATGCCCCTCGCCACGAGGCGGGTTATCACCTCCGGGCTGAACGGCCGCCCGGCGCTCGGCATCTCCGCCGAGCCCGGCTCGGTCACGTACACGTTCTGGTACGCGCTGATGGGCCACTCCCCCCGCACGTAGCCGTAGCGGATCGGGCGGCCGTGGAGGGCAAGGTACTCCAACAGCCCGGCCGGCATCATCACCTGAGCGACCCAGAGCCGCACACCCCGCCGGTGCGGGGCGTACGGCGCCAGCAGCGTCACGCGTCCCGAGGCGGGCAGCTCGATCGTCTCGCCCGCCGAGGCCCCCAGGAAGGGCCGGCCGTCACGCCGCAGCTCCACGGTCCACAACCCGGCCGGCAGCTGCGTCGACAGGTGCACGTCGAGGCGCTTCCTGCCGGCGCCCATCCCGGACACCGCGGCCGCCAGCGTGCCGGAAGTGTTGATGACGACGAGATCGCCCTCGCACAGATGCAAGGGGAGCTCGAAGAACGTCGAGTGGGAGATCGCGCCCGAAGCCCGCCGGGCCACGAGCATGCGGACGGCGTCCCGTGTGAGGCCTCTCGCCTCCGGCGGTTCGGCCGCCTCCAGCGCCGCGGGCAGATCGAAGCCCAACCCTGCGCTCAGCCCGACACCGAGCGGGGCGAAGCCTCTCGCCGGCTCGAACCCGCGCCTCGGCTGCTGGCGCGTCGCCGGCGTCACCTCGCACCTGCGATCTCGGCCGCCCGGTAGCGCCCACTGGCGAAGTCGCCCTCGATGATGGTCACGAGCGCCGGCACGACGGTCTCGGGGAGCGGGCGGTCGGAGATGTCCTCGCCGAAAAAGGCCTCCTGGTGCATGACCGTCCGCATGTCCCCCGGGTCGACGGCGAGGAAGCGCACAGAGGGCAGCTCGGCCGCCAGAGTCGCCGTCAGATGGTCGAGAGCCGCTTTGGAGGATCCGTAAGCTCCCCAGCTGTCGTAGTGCTCGAGGGCGGCGTCCGAGCTCACGTTCACCACTGTCGCCCCGGCCGTGGCCTGCAACAACTCGAGGAGGGCCTGCACGAGCGCGAGCGGCGCGAGCACGTTCACCTCGTAGACGCGGCGGAGATCGCCGAGGTCGAAGTGCTCCAGCCGCAAGAGAGGCGAATGCCCGAGGGTGCTGGCGTTGTTCACGAGCAGATCGAGGCGGCCGAGCTCTCCCACGGCCTCGGCGAGCTCGCAGCGATGGCGCTCGCTGGCGACGTCACCGGCGAGCGCCCTCACGGAGGCGCCCTCGTCGAGACGCCGGCGGAGCGCGGCGGCCACCGCCTCGAGGGCCTCGGGGTCCCTGGCGTCGATGACGAGCGACCACCCCCGATCGGCCAGCTCCTCGGAGAGGGCTCGACCGAGCCCTCTCGATGCTCCCGTGATGAGCGCCACGGCCATCGGGCACCTCCCCGTCTCCAGCGGGCCGGACCCCGCTCGACAAGATAAAGATAGATTATCTTATCTTTATTCCGGGCACCTCCTCGGCGGCGAGGGGAAGCTTGCTAATTTCCCGCGGGCACCGGCCCACGGCGGGCCGCTGAGGAAAGGCCTGGCGAAGTCATGCCCGAAGTTGACAAGCCTGTTGTGTTCGCCGTCGATGACGAGGAACACATCACCGAGCTGATCGCTCTCGGCCTGTCGATCAACGGCTTCGACGTCGTGCGGCTGGCGAGCGGGCGGGCGGCGCTCGAGGAGATCGATCGCCGGCGGCCGGACCTCGTCGTCCTCGACGTGATGCTGCCGGATCTGGACGGTTTCGAGGTGGCCCGGCGCCTGCGCGACATCGAAGGGGCCGGCACCCGTGTGCCCATCATCTTCCTCACCGCCAAGGACGCTACGGCCGACAAGGTGCAAGGTCTCAAGCTCGGCGTGGACGACTACGTGACCAAGCCGTTCAGCATCGAGGAGCTCGTGGAGCGCGTGCGCGCCGTGCTCAGGCGCTCGCGGGGCCTGGGGAGCAGCGAGCGGCGCCTGGGCTACTCCGATTTGGAGCTCGACGAGGACACGAGAGAGGTCTGGCGCGGGGGCAACCTCGTCGAGCTCACCCCGACCGAGTACCGGCTCCTCCACTACCTGCTCTCCAACGCCCGCCGCGTGCTCACCCGCGAGCAGATTCTCGCCCAGGTGTGGGACTACACCTTCGCCGCCAACGCCAGCGTCCTCGAGACCTACATCAGCTACCTCCGCCGGAAGATCGACTCCGTCGAGCCGCCCTTGATCCAGACCGTGCGCGGCGTCGGCTACAGCCTGCGGCTGCCCGCCGGCTCTCGGGTGGAGGACTGATTGGGTTTCGGAGGAGATTCGGAGGCCGGGCCATGGGCACTCGGAGCCGGAGCCGGCAGCATCAGACGATGAGTCTCCGCTTCCGGCTCGTCCTTGGGCTCGTGGCCGTCCTCGTCGCCGGACTGGCGGCCTTCGGCATCGCCACGTACTCGCTGTATGCCCCCTCGCAGTACGCCCGCCTCGACGACCAGCTGAAGTCGTCCCTCGGCTATGTCACCGCCCAGCTGTACGAGCAGGCGGGCATCCATTCGGAGCCGCCCGGGAGCGGGGCGGGGGCAGGGGGTGACGGCGCACCGGGCGACCAGGACGACATGGGCGGCGGCGACACCGACGGCGGCCCGGGCGGTGGCCCGCCGGCCACGCAGGCGCTGCCGCCGGGGACGTTCTCCGAATTGGTGAACTCGTCGGGGAAGGTGCTGGCGAGCACGCAGTACCTCGGCTCCGGCACACTTCGCCCGGAGCTGCCGCGCCCGCTGCCGAGTGTGCCGCCGGCGGGGCGCTTCCTCACGACCGGCGCCACGACGGGCGCCGGGGGCTGGCAGGTGCTCCTCTCGCCCGCGTCGGGCGTGCCCGGGGACGTGATCGTCATCGCCGTCTCGACCTCGGGCGTGACCGCAGCGCTCCACCGCTTGCTCCTCATCGAGGCGGCCGTGGCGGCCGGTCTCCTCGCCATCCTCACTTTGGCGTCCTGGCTCGTCCTGCGCCGCGGCCTGCGGCCGCTCGAGGACATGGCGACGACGGCCCGCTCCATCGCCGCCGGGGACCTCTCCCGCCGCGTCGGCCCGGCCGGGGGCCCGAGCGAAGTGGCCCAGCTCGGCCAAGCCCTCGACACGATGCTGGCGGACATCGAGAAGGCCTTCGCCGAGCGGGCGACGAACGAGCAGCGCCTGCGCCGCTTCCTCGCCGATGCCTCCCACGAGTTGCGCACGCCGTTGACCTCGATCCAGGGGTTCGCCGAACTCTTCCGACTCGGCGTCGACAGCGAGCACATCGACCAGGCGACGATCGTGCGGCGGATCGAGGACGAGGCAGCCCGCATGCGAACCCTCGTGGAAGACCTCCTCCTCCTCGCCCGGCTGGATCTGGCGCCGGAGCCGCAGCACGACCGGCTCGACCTCGCCGTGCTCGCGGCCGATGCCTGCAGCGATGCCGTCGCCCTCGCCCCTGACCGGCCGGTAACGCTCGACGCGCCCGGTCCCGTTGACGTCACGGGCGACGTCAACCACCTGCGTCAGGCGATCGCCAACCTCGTCACCAACGCCATCGCGCACACGCCGAGCGGCAGCCCCATCGAGGTGTCCGCCAGGCGGCAGAACGGGACGGCCGTCGTCTCCGTGCGGGACCACGGGCCAGGGCTCGACGCCGAAGGCCTCGAGCACGTCTTCGACCGATTCTGGCAGGCGAACGCCGCCAGATCAGGATCGGGCGCCGGCCTCGGCCTCTCGATCGTCTCGGCGATCGCCGCCGAGCACGGCGGTCGCGCCGAGGCGTCCAACGCCGAGGGCGGCGGCGCCATGTTCTCGCTGCGGATCCCGGCGATCGAGCCGGCGGGCGACGCGGGCGTAGCCGCCGACGCGGGCGAAGCGGGCGAGGCACCCCGCCAGAACGGCGGTGCTCGCCGCCCCGGGAGCGAGGGCGACGGCTCGTAGCGACCGATACTCGGCGGGATTCCTCCAGGCAGTCCCAGACAACCTGGAGAAACCGCCGCCAGAGTGCAGCCATGGCCACTGTCCTCGAGATCGTCGTGCCGGTCTACAACGAGGAGGGCTGCCTCGAGGCCAGCATCCGCCGCCTGCGCGCCTACTTGGACGGCGAGTTCCCCTTCCCGGCCGTCGTCACCATCGCCGACAACGCCAGCAGCGACGCCACGCTCGAGATCGCCAGGCGGCTGGCGGGCGAGCTCCCTGGCCTGCGCGTGCTCCACCTCGACGACAAGGGCCGAGGGCGGGCCCTCAAGCGCGCCTGGTCGCAGAGCCGCGCGGAGGTCGTCGCCTACATGGACGTCGACCTCTCCACCGGGCTCGAGGCCCTCTTGCCACTCGTGGCCCCGCTGCTGTCGGGTCACAGCGACATCGCCATCGGGACGCGGCTGTCGCGAGGCGCCCACGTCGTCCGCGGGCCGAAACGCGAGCTCATCTCCCGCGTCTACAACCGGCTCCTCCGCTCCCTCATGCACAGTCGCTTCAGCGACGCGCAGTGCGGCTTCAAGGCCCTACGCCGCCCCCTCGTGCCCATTCTGCTGCCGCTCGTCGAGGACGACGACTGGTTCTTCGACACCGAGCTGTTGCTCGTGGCGGAGCGCAACGGGCTGCGGATCCACGAAGTCCCCGTCGACTGGGTGGACGACCCGGATTCGCGCGTCGACGTCCTCGCCACGGCCGTGGGTGACCTGAAGGGCCTCTGGCGCACGGGCAAGCAGTTCGCCGCCGGGCGTTCGTGGATCGCCCCGCCCGCGGGCGACCGGAGGGGCGACGCCGCCGGCGGCGAAACGGCGGCGAGTTTCGACATGCGGTCCTTCGGGGCCGACGCCGCCCGCTTCGCCCGCGTCGGCGTCCCCTCCACGATTGCCTGGCTGGCCCTCTTCCTCGCCCTCCGCGGGCCCCTCGGCGCCGCCGGCGCCAACGTCGTCGCCCTCTCGATCTCGGCAGCCGGCAACCTCGCCGCCCGGCGGCGACTCGAGCGCCCGGCGCAGATGCGCTGCCTTCGCGAGCTCGAGCTGGTGGCCGCCGGCAGCTGGATCATGGCGCTCGCCGCCACGACGCTGGCGGTGCTGGCGGCCTCCGCCCTCTCGGGCGACTGGCTCGTCGAGGCGCTCGCCGCCCTGGCGGCGGGGGCGGGCGTGAGCCTCGCCCGCTTCATCGTCCTGCGGGCGCTCGTCGTGCGCCACATGCTCGCCGCCGAGCCGGTGAAACGCCCGCCGCCGCCCTCAGGCGAAGCGGTCGCGGAGGTCGAACTTGAGGACCTTGCCGGCCGGGTTCCTCGGCAGCGCATCGACGAGCTCGAGACGGCTCGGCAGCTTGTAGCGGGCGAGGCTCTCACCGGCGAAGTCCCGCAGCTGCTCGAGGGTGAGGGTGGCGTCCGGCTTGAGGACGGCCACGGCCGTGACGGCCTCGCCCCAGCGCTCGTCCGGCAAGCCGATCACGGCCACCTCGGCGACCGCCGGGTGCGTGTAGAGCACGCTCTCGACCTCGGCCGGGTAGACGTTCTCGCCGCCGGTGATGACCATGTCCTTGATGCGGTCGGCGACGAAGAGAAACCCCTCGGCGTCGAGGTAGCCGACGTCGCCCGTATGGAACCAGCCCTCCGGGTCGATGGCGGCGGCCGTCGCCTCCGGCCGGTTCCAGTAGCCCTTCATGACGTTCGGGCCGCGGACGCAGATCTCGCCGCGAACATCGGGATCGGTGATCGTCCTGCCCTCGGGGTCCTCCAGCCGGATGTCGATGAACATCGGGGCGCGCCCTGCCGAGCCGAGCTTTGCGAGCGCGTGCTCGGGCGTGAGGAAGGAAACGCACGGAGAGGTCTCGGTGAGCCCATAGCCCTGGTTGATCTGGATGCCACGACCGATGTACAGCTTGATGAGGCTCTCGGGCACGGGGGCGCCCCCGCAGACGATGCTGCGCACGGTCGTGAGATCGGCGCCGTCGAAGTCGGGGTGCTGGCTGACGAACAGCAGCATGGCGGGCACGGCGAAGGCGATCGTCACGCCGTAACGGGCGATGTCGTCGATGAACCTGCCGGGGTCGAAGCTGCGGTGGAGGACGTTCTCCGCCCCCTTCATCCATGCCTGCAAGGTGGTGACGTTGAGCCCGCCGATGTGGAAGAGCGGCGCCACCACGAGTGAAACATCGCTCTCGAGCATGTCGGTGAGGAGGAGAGCGACGACGTTGTTCCACCAGAGGTTGGCATGGGTGAGCATCGCCCCCTTCGGGCGGCCGGTCGTGCCCGAGGTGTACATGATGAGGGCGACCTCGTCGCCGTCGACCGCCTCGCTCCCCCCTCGGGCGTCGCCGGCGGCGGCGTTCTTCGCCTCCTCGAGGGTCGTCCAGCCATCGGCTGGAGCCTCCGAGGACAGGTAGCGCCGGCAGTCCAGCTCGTCGCGAACTGCATCCACCAGCTTGCGGTGCTGGTCGTCGACGACGATCGTGTGCACGCCGGCGTCACGCACGATGTAGCTCAACTCGCGCGACGTCAGGCGGAAATTCAGCGGCACGAAGATGGCCCCGAGGCTGGCGGCGCCGAACATCGTCTCGAAGAAGGCAGGGTGGTTGAGCCCGAGGTAGGCGACGCGATCCCCGTGGCGCACCCCGCCTTCGCGAAGTGCGGCCGCCGTGGCGTCGATGCGCTCCAGCATCGTGGCATACGTCCACGTCTCGCCTTCGAAGCTCAGGCAGCGCCGGTTCGGTGTGAGCTGTGCCCGCTGCTCGAACCAGCCGCCGAGGGAGACGTCGACTGACGGTGCCATTGGTTGCATCCTTTCCCAAGGGCCGTACCCGTCTCGGGCCGGTGAGAGACTTTCCCCGGCGCCCTCGCGCCGCCTGCCCCATTCTGCCTGGCTCGGGAGCAGCCGGCCGGCGCCAGCCGTCAGGCGGCAGCCGTCAGGCGGCGCGCCCCTCAGCAGGGGCGAGCGACTCGCAGCGCCGGCACGGTCGCCCGATAGCGTGAGCGGGAGACGTCCTCCGAGGAGGGAGCATTGGCAGACAGGGCAGCACGGGCGATGTCCTTCGGCGCCGTCGCCGAGGACTACAACCGCTACCGCCCTGGCCCGACAGCAGAGGTCGTCGAGTGGCTGCTACCGGCGGGGGTGCACACGGTCGTCGATCTCGGCGCGGGCACCGGGGCGCTCACCCGCCTCCTCGTGGGGCTCGTCCCCCGCGTCTTCAGCATCGAGCCGGACGCCCGCATGCGTGAGGTGCTGGCGGCCCACAACCCGGAGGCGACCTCCCTGGCCGGGCGGGGCGATGCCATCCCGCTCGAGGACGGGACGGCGGACGCCGTCCTCGTGTCGTCGGCCTGGCACTGGATGGAGGTCGAGCCGACGCTCGCCGAGATCCACCGCATCCTCCGGCCGGGTGGGCGTCTCGGAGTCGTGTGGGCAGGCCCGGACCGGCGTGTTCCCTGGGTCGCAAGCCTTCTCGCCCGCGCGAGGCACGCGGGCGCGCCGGAGGATCTCGTCCGGGGGCTGCTGGCGCCCGAGGAAGCCTTCCCTGCGAGAGAAGATGAAGATGAACAAGGGCGCGGACTGCACGCCGGCGCGCGTCACCGGTTCTCCCTCCCCGATCACAGCCGCTTCACGCCGCCCGAGTTCACCGAGATCCGCTGGTCACAGATGATGAGCCTCGACGACCTCGTCGGCCTCGCCGGCACCTACAGCGGCGTTATCACCCTCCCGGCCCCCGAGCGCGAGAGGACCCTGCAACTCGCCCGGACCGTCCTTGAGAGCGACGACGAGCTGGCCAGAGGCGGGCAGCTCGAAGTGCCCTTCCGCGCCGCCTCCTGGCGCACGGATCGAATCGACTGAGCGGGCGACGCTACTGCCCGATGGGCCGGCTCGCCTGCACGAGGTTGCGAATCTCCCGCATCGCCACCGACAGCACCGGCAGGTCACCCTGCCCGCTCGTGACGATGCCCTCGAGGGCGACGAGGGTCCGGTCGGCCACCTCCCCCATGCTCGACAGCCACCGGTCGACCTGCTCGGCTCCGGTCATGCCGGGT
>DASPSK010000174.1:0-2532 GCA_035623975.1 Acidimicrobiales bacterium
CCGGGGCTCACGCCGGCCAGCGTGGCCACCTGGGAGCCGCCTCCCCGCATGCTCGCGGCGTGGCGAGCTGCCTCCTCGAGCAAAGTGCGAGAGCCGTTGGCCGGCTGCGTGGCGAAAACGGGCTCGAGCGGGGCCTCCTCCGAACGGGCCACCTCGAACAGCGGCGTCGGTTCAGAGCTCGGCTCCTGGCCCTCGAGGCGCCCTTTGATGACCTTCAACGGCAGGAAGTTCTCCCGTTGCTGGCGAAGTATCCATCGGAGCCGGTCGACGTCGTGGTCGTAGAATTTCCGGTAGCCCGAAGGCGTGCGCTCGGGGATGAGCAGGCCGCGGCTCTCGAGGAAGCGAATCTTCGAGATCGTGATGTCCGGGAACTCCTCCCGCAAGAGGGCGAGAACGTCGCCAATTGAGAGATAGGAGCGCTCGTTCACGCCGGCCTCAGTTCGCGCCGGTCGAAAGAAAGAGCAGCTTGAATTTCCCGATCTGCACCTCGTCGCCACTGGCGAGGCTGGCCTCGTCGATGCGCTCGCGGTTCACGTACGTGCCATTCAGCGAGCCCACATCCTTGACGAGATAGTTCGGCCCGCTGCGCACGAACTCGGCGTGCCGGCGCGAGACCGTGATGTCATCGAGGAAGATCTCGCTCTCGGGATGGCGCCCCACGTGGGTGACGTCCTTGTCGAGGAGGTACTTGGCGCCCACGTCCGGACCTCGCTTGACGACGAGCACCCCCGTGCCGTCAGCCAGCTCGGACACGGCGACATTGACCTCGTCCTCCCCCTGCTCACCGGAGGGATCCTGCGGGACGAACGAGACGGTGGTGTCCGGCCCGGGAGAAAGGGGGCTGCCGCAGGAAGAGCAGAAGTTCGCATCCACGGGGTTGCGATGCCCACAGTTGTTGCAGAACACGCTCCAAAGCTAGTGCCGGGATCGGAGTTCCGCATCTGGAACGCTTGGGTTTCTTCGGCTCCGGGGCCGTCGCAGGGACGCCGCCTCCGCCGGCGGCGGACGAGACCAGGTGGCGGCCTGACCAAGCCCACGAGCACGTGTGACCTCGAGAATGCCTGCCGGCAGGCGCTCACGCGTCGGTGGCGGAGCGGTACTCCTCGGGGCCGAGCAGCGAGTCCAGCTCGGCTGGATCGCTGGCCTGGATGGCACAGATCCACCCCTCGCCGTACGGCTCGGAGTTGAGCAGCTCGGGGGCGCCGCGAAGCTGCTCGTTCGTCTCCACGACGGTGCCCGAGACGGGGGCGTAGATCTGCGAGACGGACTTCGTCGACTCGACCTCGCCGAGCGGGCCGCCCTTGCTGACGACTGCGCCGACCGCCGGCAGCTCCACGAAGACGACGTCACCGAGGGCGTCCTGGGCGAAATCGGTGAGCCCGACCCGGAACGCCGACTCCGACGGGCGCACCCACTCGTGGTCAGTCGTGTATCGCAGATCGTCTGGGACGTTCATCGCAGTCCGGCTCCTTTGCTGTCGCTGTGCTCCCTCGGATGCCCGTAGGCGCCTACGCGCCCGGGACGACCGAGGGGGATCGTAGTCAGGAGGCGGCTGCCAGGATGGCGGCGATCTCGTCGGCCATCGCCCGGGCGCGCGCTCCCGCCGCCGAGGGCGAGACGTCTTCGGCCATGACGAGGGTGACGGGTTCCTCCGGGTCGGGCAGCACGAGCGTCCAGCCGGCGGCGTCGATCAGCTTCACCCCGTCGATGAGCACCCGGTCGGACGGAGTGCGTTCCAGCAGGACGCGCATCACGAGACCCTTCTGCTCAAAGGGCGTCGGAACCTCCAGCCGGACGATCGACGGCAAGGCGAGACCGTCCATGACCTGGGAGAGACGGCTGCCATTGCGGGCGAGCATGGCGAGGAGGTTCACGAGAGCGGCGACGGCGTCGAAAGCCGGCAGGAAGTCCGGGAAGATGAAGCCTCCCTCGGTATTGCCCCCGAAGCTCACGGCCGGGCCGCCGGCGGCCTCCATCAGATCGGCCGGCCCGAGCTTCGTCCAGATGACCTTGGAGGCGGTTTGTCTGCAGAGGCGCTCCACCTCGCGGGGGGCATTGACGGGAACGGCGATGGTGCCACCGGGGCCATCCCCGACGACCAAGCGCACCATGGCGCAGAGCGCCTCGTCGTCGCTCAGCACGTGGCCCGTGTCGTCGACGATCGTGAGCTGCTCTCCGTCCGGTTCGAAGAGGGCTCCGAGGTGAGCACCGGCAGACTTCACGAGCTCCCCCACCCTGGCGGCGTGGGCGGCACGCTCGAAACTCAGCACGCCCGGGGTCGAAACGTGTGGGTTGATCACGAGCACGTCCGCCCCGAGCTTGGCGAGGACGTTCGGCATGACGAAGCTCGCCGTCCCGAAGGCATAGTCGAGGACGAGCTTGAAGTGGGCGCCCCGGATGGCCGCCAGATCGACCGAGCCTGTCAGGTCGAGGGTGTAGGACTCGAGCGTGCGCGAGGGGAACTCGATGTCGCCGATCTCGGCCGCCAGCACCCTGCGGGACTCCTCCCGGTCGTGCAGCCGTTCGATCTTG
>DASPSK010000183.1:0-10477 GCA_035623975.1 Acidimicrobiales bacterium
TCGGGACGGCCGTCGCCAGCGCGCCCAGCACGTCGCGGGCGTCCCCGTGGACTCCGAGCACCGGATAGGTCGCACCGAGTCGCCGAGCGGCGGCATCTACCTGCACGACGACGCCTCGCGGCCGCAAGCCGTACTGCTGGGTGGTCTCGGCGCCGAGCTCGGTCCCGACGCACAGGAGCACGTCGGCCGACTCGAGCAGCTGGCGAAATGCCGCCTCGTCACAGCAGCTCCCGGCCGAGAGCGGGTGCTCTGCCCGGATCGAGCCTTTCCCCATGTAGGTGGTCGCCACGGGCGCGCCCAGGCGCTCGGCCAGATCGAGCAGCTCCGCCCACGCGGCCGACCGCTGCACGCCGCCGCCCGCCCAGATGACGGGACGCTCCGCCTCACCCAACAGCTGGGCCACCTCTGCGAGCACCCCGGGCGGGACGACGGGCGCTTCAGCCGGTTCCCCGTCGAGGGCGCTCAGGTCGAATGGCCCACACCGGCTCGTGAGAAGGTCGACCGGGATCTCGAGCACCACCGGCCCGGTCGGCACCGCTGCCGCCGTGGCGAAGGCGGTCGCCACCAGCGGAGCGAGCTCCTCATGGCTCTGCACGCGAGCGGTCCACTTCACGACCGGCGAGAAGCTTGCCAACTGATCGGGCAGCTCGTGCAGGTAGCCCCGACCCTTGCCGACGAGCTCGCGCGGGATCTGCGAGACGATGGCGACGATGGGCACGTGCGAGCTCGCCGCCTCCATGAGCGCCGTCAGCGAATTCAGCGCGCCCGGGCCGGTGGAGAGCAGGAGCACGGCAGTACGGCCGGAGACGCGGGCGTAACCGTCGGCCGCAAAGCCGGCGGAGAGCTCGGTGCGGCTCACGACCGAGCGCAGGCCGCGGCGACGGAGGCCTTCCCAGGCGCCGAGGGCGTGTATGCCGGGCAGCCCGAAGACGACATCGGCGCCGAAGGCCGACAGGCACTCGGCCAAGAGCTCGCCGCCGAGGTAGCCGGGTGTCGAGGCGGTAGCGATGATGATCCCTTCAGTCGGGCCTGGCGTCACGCAGCTGACGCTCCCTCTCGGCCGAGCGCCTTTGGAGCGCGGCCTCCGTCCCGGTCTACTTGAACCCGACGGGCGCGTGCCACCTCAGGCCAAGCGCCGGGCGACCTCGTCGGCCGCCGCCCGCACCGCCACCCCGAGGGCTTTGAGGCGCGAGCGCCCGAGCCGCTGGCGCGGCCCCCAGAGGTTCACGATGGCGGCGAGACGGCCCGAGGGGGCGATGACAGGCGCGGACACGGCGCTCGTGAACTCGTCGTACTCGCCGTAGGCGACGGCGAACCCGTCCCGCCTGACCGCTCGCAGCTCGTCGCGCAGGCGGGCGTGATCCGTGATCGTGTCCGGCGTGAAGGCCTCGAGCCGTCGCGGGAGGACGGCGTCGACCTCCGCGGGAGGGAGCCAGGCGAGGAACACTTTGCCCGTAGCGCTCGCATGCGGAGGTCCGGCGCGCTCGAGACGCTCGGGTGACATCGCCCGTGACCAGTCCGGCACCGGCGCCGAGCCGGGTGGCGAGAGATGGTCGAGGTAGACAACTCCGAAGCGCTGCGGGAGGGCAAGGGAGACCATCTCGCCGCTCTCCTCCGCCAGGCGTTCGAGCACCGGGCGGGCGCGGCGCGCAAGCGAGTCGTGCTCGGGCCCGGGCGCCAACTGACCGAGCATGTAGCCGATGCGAAACCGGTGGGAGGCCGTGTCCCGCTCGACGAGACCGTGTTGCTCGAGGCTGGCGAGGATGCGCCACGTGGTGCTCCGGTTGAGGCCGCAGCTGCGGGCGAGCTCGAGGGACGTCATGGGGTTGCGGCTCGCTGCCAAGGTCTTGAGGAGACCGACGGCGCGATCGATGACCTGGATCGTCTGCTCGGAAGCTTGACCGGGAGCGGGTTTCGTACCTACGATGTTCATCATCCTAGCAAAGAGTTCATAATGTGAGCACAGATCGCCGGCCGCGGCTCTACCGGCAGCTGTTCCGCCAGGGGGAGATCGGATGGGCACTGCTCGTGTCCCAGGCGGCTCGACTGCCGGCCGCCATGATCGGGCTGGCCATCATCCTGCGCCTGGCCGGGGGGACGGGCTCCTATGCGCGAGCGGGAGTCGCCACGGCCGCCTATGTCGCCGGCGTGGCCCTTGCCGGTCCACTCCTCGGCCGGGCCGCTGACCGTCTCGGCTGGCGTTCGGTGCTGCTCGCCACCGCCCTCATGGACGCCGCCCTCCTCATCCTGCTCGGCCTCGTGCCCGTCGAGGACACCTGCTTCGTACTGTTGACCGCCGGAGGCGTGGGACTCATGCTGCCGCCGGTGGCCCCGGCGATGCGAGCGCTCTGGCCGAAGGTGGCGACCGGCTCACGCCGCGAGCTGCTCTTCTCGCTGGACGCGACCCTGCAGGAGACGACCTGGATCGTCGGCCCGGCGCTCGTGGCCTTGATGGCGACCTTCGCCGGCTCGTCGGCGCCCCTCGTGGCGAGCGGCCTGCTCGGTCTCGCCGGCACGCTCGCACTCGTCGGCCGTCCGGTACCTGTGCCCGGGTCGGCCGAGCCCGTCAGCACCCATGACCGGATGGGCGTGTGGTCGATGGGTCTGCTCACGCTCGTCACCGTGTCCCTCCTCTTCGCGAGCGGAACGGGCGCCGTGCAGGTGGCCGTCGTGGCCTTCGCCCACTTGCGCCATGCGTCGGGGCAGTCAGGCCTCCTCATCTCCGTCTGGAGCCTCGGGTCGCTCGTCGGCGGGCTGAGCTACGGGCGCCGGGCGACGGCGTCGGGCGCGGGCGGGCTTGGCGCTCTCCTCGTGTTCGTCGGCCTGGGCGAGGCGCTGTTGGCCGGGTCGCCCACGACCGCCGTGCTCTACGTCGTCTTGTTCATCGGAGGCACGGGTTTCGCTCCGGTCATCGGATGCCTGCTGCGGGTCGTGAGCGATCTCGCCCCGCCGCGCGCGGCGACCGAAGCCTTCGGTTGGATCGCGAGCGGGAACCGCATCGGGGCGGCCGCCGGGGCGGCGCTCGGAGGCCTGCTCGTGCAAGCCGCCGGCACGCGCATGGTCTTCGTCCTCGCCGGCACCGCGACCGCCCTGGCGGGCTTCACGGCCATCTCGGGACGGACGGTCCTGCAGGCGGACGCTAGAGCGCTACGGGCTCCGTTCACCCGCCGGCACCTCAGTTCTTCGCCGCGCTGACGGAGCGTGTTTGAGGTGGCGCACTGCCTGCGTGTCCCCGCGAACCGCGACGAGCAGGGGCGCGAGGACCGAAACGCTCCCCGGCCGAGGCCCAAGAGGTGGCCAGAGCCGGGAAGCGTCCCGATCGGTTCCCGCCGGCGCGATCGTCCTGCGCCGGTGCCGGCAGGGTCTTGTTCAGCCAGTGGTGATGTAGTTCTGCTCCACCCAGCTGAGGGTGCTCGTCGCGGGGTTACCGACGGCGTAGACGATGGTCACCGTCTGGTTCACGAGATGCACTCCGAAAGGCCCGAGGACGGGCGCCGTCGAGCCGAAGTCCGTGAGGTGCATGGTGATCCACTGCTGAGGCAGCCTGATGCCGCCACCGGTGGGATTCAGGAGATCGCTGAAGATGCAGAGTCCGTCGGCGTACACGTCGAAGCCGGCGTCGTCAGCGACGTTGCGGACGATCAGATCGGCCCGGTCGGGGTCGAGAGTCGGATTCGGGTTCCAGAACCTCGTGAGCGCAGGGTTGCCGGTTGTGGTCAGGTAGGTCACAATCGTGATGTTCTCTCCCGCCACCAACGTGCCCGTGCCCTCCAACAAGGGCTTCGAGCTGCGGAGGGCGCCGTGCAAGCGGATCGCGATGTGGTACTTCCCCGGAGCCAGTGGCACGGGACCCACGACGCCCTTGTAGCGGAAGTCCTGCACGACCTCCGTGCCATTCAGGTACACATCGACCGCGGTCTTCGGAAGGCCTTGGATGATCGATGCCTCGGCCACGGCGGGCACGGTGCGCCCCTTCCCGATAGCGGTCGCCGCGCCCGCGTTCGTCGCCGCCAGCACGACTGCGAGCGTCGCGGCGCACAACGCGGCGAGAGCGATGCGTAGGTACTTCATGGGCTTGGTCTCCTTTGCGCTGGGGGCAACTTCAGCTCGGCGGGTTGTTCGCCGCCGGCCTTCCCTAGTTCGCTCTCGGCGGCCCAGCGGTTGCACAAAGAAAGGTGCAACCGCGTGAGCCTCGCGATGCGAAGACCGGGTGTGCACCCTCCCTCGGTTGCCCGGCCGGGTGACGGCGTGCGCGCGCCGACCGTTGCCCGCGGCGACCTGGCACGGCGTCTCGCTTCGGGCGACGAGGCAGCCCTCGAGGAGTGCTACCGGACGCACGGATCGTTGCTGCGTTCGTACCTGAGGCGGTTCGTCGGCGGTGAGGCCGAGGACTTGCTGCAGGTCGTGTTTTTCGAGCTGTGGCGCTCACGCGAGCGCCTGGATCCGGAAAGGAGCCTCGAAGGGTTCCTCTTCGCGCTGGCGCGACGACGCGCCATTGACTCGCTCCGCCGCCACCGGCCCCAGCTCGTCAATATCGACGCCTTCCACTGGCTCGTCGGCGAGGACGGCGACGCCTTCGTCGAGCAGTTCGTCGTCGCCGCGCAGGTCAAGCGTGCACTCGACAACCTGCCCGAGGAGCAGCGGGAGTCGCTCGTGCTCGCCTACTTCGAAGGCAAGACCCAGCAGGAGATCTCCGATGCGCTGAGCGTCCCGATGGGAACGATCAAGGCGCGCATGGCGCGGGGTCTGCGGCGGCTCGCCGTCACGGTGCTCGAGGAGCGGCCATGACCTTCGAGCACGTGAGCGACGAGCTCTACGAGCTGGTACGCGGAGACCTCCCCAACCGCGAGATGCTCGCCGTCAATGACCACCTGAGAGAGTGCGAACAGTGCCGTCAGGATCTGGTGGACGTCTCGATGGCCCACGCGCTGCTGGCGTCGGTGAGCGACCTGCTCGCCCCTGAATTCAGCGCCGCCGGCCGAGCGCCCGGCTCTGATCATGTCGGATCGGACCTGCCCCCGCTCGGGTTTCTCGGCGGCCCTGCCGCCCCGCCCCAAGCCGGCGAAGCGCTTCCATCCTCAACCATTCGCCCCTTGCGCAGCTTCGAGCGTGCCGGTTGCCGCGACAGCGGCTCACCCGCCGGCAGCGCTCCCGCCAACGGCAACCTCCGGCCGGCTGCCAACGAGCTCCCGCCTGCGTCCCTCTCCATGGCCGGAGCCATCGGAGCCGACAACATCGACGCCCCCCGCCGGCGTCCCCACAGGAGGCGACCAGCGTCGGCGACTCGATCCGCTCGTGCGCAGCGTGCCCGTTCGGCGATGCACCGCGCCGGCCTGGCTGCGATCAGCCTGGTCGTGCTCGTGTTCGCCACGCTCCTCGGCGTCGGTTCCCTGCGCCATGCGCCCACGGCGCACAACGGGAGGATCCTCTTGGCCGCAGAGCTGGTGGCTCTTCCCGCGGCGCCGCACGCCAGCGGCTCGGTGACGGTACGGGCCAACGGGGACGTGACCATCGCGACTGCCGGCCTTACGCCCGCGCCGGCCGGCTACTACCTCGAAGTCTGGTTCGTCGACCGGGGGAGATCGCGGACCTTGCCACTCGGGATCCTCCCCTCCACCGGCAAGGGCAGGTTCGCCTTCCCGCGAAACCTCTGGATCGGCTATTCCGGCGTCGCCGTCAGCTTGCAGCGCAACGGCGCCCCGCCCAGCCTGGGTATCGACATGCTCAGCACGCTGACAGCCGCCAGCCACTCGGCATCGGACTCCCTCTCGGCCCACGGTTCCGGCCGACCGCACCACCCCGGCGTGGGGGCACATCACCCTGACCCGATTAGCGCGAACCGGCAATCGCGCAGTCCTGCCGGGCGCGTGTCCACATCCGGTGCCGGCGGTGTGCCGGCTCCAGAGGTCGTCCGCCGGCTGCTGGGCGACAAGGAGCGTCGTCTCTCGTCGGGGCTCGTCCTTCTCGTCGACACGACAAGAGACTCGAACGCCGTCAGGCCGGCGGGCGGTCATTGCCAGGACAGCGGAGGCAGCTGCTCGCTCAGGGCGGCGCTCGAGGTGGCGAACGCCCTCAAAAGACCCGTGACGATTCGCCTGCCCGCCGGCACCTACGCGCTCAGCCTGGGCGCCCTCGTTGCCTCCGATCCGGCGGGCCTGTCAATCGAGGGGGCGTCGGAGGCGGGAACCGTCATCACCGGGAACGGCCCGGACGATCGCCTGCTCGTCGTCCGTGAGGCGTCGGGCCGATCGGCGCCAAGAGGAGCGGTCCTGTCTCTCTCGCACTTGACGGTGTCGGGGGGCACCGCTCCTTCCACCGGGACGTGGGCAGGCGACGGCGGCGCCATTCTCGTTGCCAACGCCGCTGACTTGCTCGAGCTCTCACACGTCATCATCGTGGACAGTCACGCCGCCGGGGCCGGCGGCGGCGTGTTCGCCCGCGGCCAGGTGTGGGCTACGGCCACCACCTTCGAGAACGACAGTGCCGGAGTCTCCGGCGGGGGCGCCCAATTCGAGCACGGTGAGGCGGTCGTCACGAACTCGGACTTCTCGGGCGATTCGGCCGGTTCTGCCGGCGTGCGGGGCGGGGCGGGCGGCGCCATCGATGACAACGCCGCCGCCCTCGTGCTCGTGTACTCGAGCTTCACGAACGACGCTGTCACGGCAGTGGACTCGCACGGGGGCGCCCTCGTCCTGCGGGGTCCTGCCTGGCTCTCGTCCGACACCTTCGCGCAGGACCACGCCGGGCTGGTGCCGTCGCCGGAGGCTGCGGCCTCGGGGGCCGGTGGTGCCCTCTACGTGGCATCAGGACCGGCCACGGTCCAGGCCAGCACGTTCGAGGACGACGAGGCCGAGGGCAACGAGGCCATGGGCGGCGGCGTCTTCACTGCAGCGAGCCTGACGCTGATCTCGTCGCGATTCGCCAATGACGAGACCCTGGCGGGCTCGCCGGAGGCAGCGGGCGGCGACGGTGGGGCCGTCTACGATGCCGCCCAACTGACCGTCATGCATTCGTGGTTCTCGGGCAACAGCGCCGGCAACGACGGTGGTGGCCTGTACGACCGCGGCTCGACCGCTGTCTCCGATTCGGTCTTCTCGCGCAACCGCGCCGTCGCGAGCGGGGGGGGAATCTACGACGGTGGTTCCCTCGTGCTGACCGACAGCACCTTGTCACACGGGCTCGCCCTCCTCGGGGGCGGCCTGTTCGCCGGCGGCTCGCTGGCGGCAAGCGGCGACGCCGTCGTGGACAACCTCGCCACCGGCCTCGGTGCGGGCGGCGGCGGCCTTGTCGTGACGGGGCACGTCGAGGCGGCGCTCGCGCGAGCTGTCAACATCGCCCGCAGCACGATCGCCGGGAACGTGGCCCCGGTGGGCGCCGGCATTGCCGAGCTGGCCGGAGCGGGCCGCGCCATCACCGCGGTCATCTCCAGGAGCGACATCGCCGGCAACGATCTGCCCTCGGGCGCGGAGCAGGACTGTGCCCCCATCGGTACGGGTGCCGTCCTCTTCCTCGTCTCCAAAGGCGGGAACGTCGTCGGCGACCGCAGTTGCGACCTCTCGTCGCCGAGCGATCGCCAAGGCTCGGCTGCGCAGGGCTTCTGGCTCGCGGCGTCGAACGGCTCCGTGCGCGTCTGCGCCTCGAGATCGTACGGGTCACTTGATCGCAGCCGGCTCTCGTCCCCCGTCGTGGCCATCGCGGTCGCTCCGGGCGACGGCGGCTACTGGGAGGTCACGGCCGACGGCGCTGTTGCCAATTTCGGATCGGCGTCCTCGTTCGGCTCCGCCCGTGGACTGCTCGGCGGCGCGAGGGTGACGGGATTCGCCTCCACGCCCGACGGCGGCGGCTATTGGCTCGTGACCTCCGACGGCAGGGTCTTCAACTTCGGCGACGCCGCCTACTACGGCGCCGCCCCCGGCACCCACGTCCTCGCTATGGCCCGGAGCGTGGACGGGCGCGGGTACTGGCTGTTGACGGCCGACGGTGACGTCCTCGCGTTCGGAGACGCCCCCCGTTTCGCGAACCGACCGGCATTTGTCGCCGCCGCCCTCGCCGCCACGCCAGACGGACAGGGGTACTGGGTGGCGGCAGCCAACGGAACCGTCTACGCCTTTGGGGACGCCACCAGCTATGGCGGGGCTTCCACGCGCGGCGTCGTGGCGCTGCTGCCGAGCCAGGACGGGCGGGGGTACCTGCTCGTGAACGCCCGAGGCGAAGTCTTCGCCTATGGGGATGCCTCGTGGTCCGGGCCGGCAAGCTCCGGTCCCGTCGCGTCCGCGGCAGCCACCTGACCGAGCCCGCCGACGGGTCCTACACTCGCGTCGATGCCGGTCGAGACAGCGGGCGAGTCAGTGTCTGCACGTGGCATTCGGCGCCGACCGGTGTGGATCTACGAAGCGCCGTGGGACCTCTTCGTCGCACTTTGCTGGGTGCCGATCTTCTTCGTCTGGCACCTGCTGTTGGCGGGGAGCGGTCCCCCTAGCGACCACCTCTTGCAAGAGGGGGTGACCGTCGCCTTGCTCGTGTCCTTCCTCCACCAGCCACTCACGTTCGGTCTCGTCTACGGGGACGCTAACCAGTTCGCCCTTCACAGACGCCTGTTCGCCTGGGCACCGGTCGTGGCCGTCTCAGTGGCGATCGTGGCGGCGCTGGAGAACCTCGCCATCGTCATCCCGATCGCCGCCGCCTGGAACCTGCAGCACACCCTGCAACAGCGCTACGGGCTGCAGCGGATCTACGCAGGAAAGAGCGGCTACGGCTCGCCCCGCCTCGATCGCGCCTTCTCCTATGTGGTGATGGCCGCCGCGCTGTTCGCGGTGGCGGCGATGCCGGGCACAGCTCGCCTCGTTCAGCGTTCGGGCCTCGATCCCATGAATGCGCGGGCGGTGCAGCTGCTCGTGGACGTGCGGCCGGAAGCTCTCTGGCTGCTCGCGCTCGCGCTGGCCGCCCTCGTGGCCGTGATCGGCGCCCTCATCCGACAGGAAGTGGCCGCCGGGGCCAAGGCTAACCCTGCCAAGTGGATCTACCAGATCTCCTCACTGGCGCTCGTCGCCTCGATCGTCGTCGATCCCGCCGCTGGGTTCATCGCCTACGTCTCAGCCCACTCGATCGAGTACGCCGTCGTCGTGTACCGGACGGCGGAGCGAAGGTACTCAGCAGGCCAGGGACCCGGGGTGACGAGCTTTCTCGGTCGCGTCGGACGCACTGCGGCGGGTCGGGTTGCGTTCTTCAGCGCCGTCGTCGCCCTGGCGCTGGCGGTGCACAGCCTCGTCCACGGTGTGGTCTTCAACGCCGTGCTCTACTCGGTCGGCGCCCTTCATTTCACCTTCGATTCGGTCATCTGGAAGCTGAGGAGACCGGCTGTCTCTCGCGACTTTGCCATCCGCGCTCCGTCAGCGGCCCGCGCCTGAGGCGCCGAAGGCAAGCAGCCCGGCTCCCTGCCCGCCCGGCTCCCTGCCCGTCAGCCGGGGACTTCGCCACCGCTGGGGGGGGAGAACAGCGACACGCCCTTGCGACCCGTTCGCTTCGATTCGTACATGGCGGTGTCGGCCTGCGCGATGAAGGCATCGGCGTCGAGGGCCTCGTTCGTCCAGGCGACGCCGACGCTCGTCCGCAGATCGACCATCGCTGACCCGACGTCCACCGTGGTCCTCGTGGAGGCGGCGAGGCGCTCGGCGATGGCGACGGCCTGTTGCGAGCTGGCCACCCGCGGACAGATGACGAGAAACTCATCCCCACCCAGGCGGCCCACGTGATCGCAATCTCGCAGGGCACCCCGAAGGCGTTCCGCTGCCGCCACGAGAAGCCGATCGCCGGCGGCGTGACCGAACCGGTCGTTGACGGACTTGAAACGATCCAGGTCGATGAAGATGAGGGCCCTCCCCTCGCCAGCCACGCTCGCCGTGGCGATCGTCGTCCGCAGCAACTCGAGGGACGCTGCTCGATTCAAGCAGGAGGTGAGCGGGTCGACGGACGCCCTCAGCTCGAGCTCGTTGCGGAGCTGCACACGGTCGGTGACGTCGCTGAGGCATCCGACGGCGCCTGTCACGGCGCCCTCAGGGTCGGTGAGCGCGCGCAAGCTCAGCAGGCAGACCCGCTCGGCCGAAGCGACGGGCGGCTCGCTCGTTGCAAAGGGCTGCAGGCGCACCTCGATGTCGTCCACGGCCTCACCAGCGAGCACGGCCGCCAGGGCGGCGGCCACTGTCGGCCGGTCCTCGGGGACAACCGACGACATCTCCGCCTCGATGGTGGCCGCGGGCGCATGCCCGACGATCGTGTGGAGAAGATCGTTCGTGAAGATGACTTGACCCGTCGTGTCGATTTGGAAGAGCCCCACCGGCAGGGCCTCCGACAACCGACTCAGGAGCTGCTCTCGGGACAGGCTCTTCGCTATCTCCTCCTCCGCGAGCTTCTGGGCCGTGATATCGCGTACGAGCAGGCAGATCCGGCCCGAGGCGCGACCTTTGGAAGGAGTGATCGG
>DASPSK010000198.1:0-11532 GCA_035623975.1 Acidimicrobiales bacterium
GGGATATGCTCCACGAGCAGTTCGAAGAGGACTTTGAGGTCGGGGGAGTCCGGCACCTCTTCGGGCGAAAGCGCAGCTTGGCCTGTGCGGGCGTTGCAATAAACGACGGGGAACTCGATCTGGTGCTCGGTCGCGCCGAGGTCGATGAACAGGTCGTAGACCGCGTCAAGGACGAGCCTCGGGCGGGCGTCGGAGCGGTCGACCTTGTTCACCACGAGCACGACAGGTAGGCGCGCCTCGAGTGACTTGCGCAATACGAAGCGCGTCTGGGGGAGCGGCCCTTCGCTCGCGTCGACGAGCAGGAGCACTCCATCCACCATGGCAAGAGCCCGCTCCACCTCACCACCGAAGTCGGCGTGCCCGGGGGTGTCCACGATGTTGAGCTTCATGCCGCCATGTCGGACAGCCGTGTTCTTGGCGAGGATGGTGATGCCCTTCTCACGCTCGAGGTCCATCGAGTCCATCACGCGGACATTGACGGCCTGGTTCGCCCGGAAGACGCCGGACTGCCAGAGCATGGCGTCGACGAGCGTCGTCTTGCCGTGGTCGACGTGGGCGACGATGGCGAGGTTGCGGAGATCAGAGCGCGAAGTCATGTGAGGGGAAATTCGGACGGGTGGCCGGCGGGCCGAATGGCCGCTACTTGGAGTCTACCGTCAGGGGGTTGTGGCCAGAGCGAAGCGGTCGCCGCCCTCTCGCTTCGCCTTGTACATGGCCACGTCGGCTGCGTGGAACGTCTCGAGGGCGCTGTCGCCGGGGCGCCCGATGGCGACTCCGATGCTGGCGCGGGCGGAGAGGCCCACGATCTCGGTGCTCTTCAGGGCGTCCAGCATGCGCCGGGCGATCTCCTCCCCCGCTTGCAGATCGGTGTCGAGCGCCAGCACGGCGAACTCATCACCCCCCACGCGGGCGAGGACGTCGTCCCGGCGCATGACCCGGTTCAGGGTGGCGGCAACCTCGACGAGGAGCGTGTCGCCGACCAGATGGCCGCGCGAGTCGTTCACTTCCTTCAGGCCGTCGACGTCGATGACGATGACGGCGTAGGAGCCCCGGGTTGGGCGGTGCTCCATCAACTGCTCGAAGGCTCGGCGGTTGGCAAGGCCGGTGAGGACGTCCGTGCTCGCCGCCTCGCGCAGCCCCCGGTGGGCCATGGCGTTTGCGAGCGCCAGCTCGGTGAGGTGCCCGAGGGCCTTGCACTGCTCGAACAGCTCCTCGGGCAGCTCGCCTTCCCGCATCGACACGACGAGCACGCCGTCCAACGCGCCGCCCACCCTGACCGGCACGTAGACGCTGTGGACGAGGCGCAACGACGCCATCGTCTCCTTCACGCCGGAGCCGACGGCGTCGAGATCGGGCGGGCCGTGCCATGGCTCTCCGGTGGCGAAGACGCGTTGAAGGGCGGGGTGGTCGGCCAAGGAGAACGTGCCGGGTATCTCGATGCCCGACTCGTCGTACTCGGCGGCGAGATGCCCGACGCCGTCGATCGCCCTGATGTACTGGCCGCGCCGCAGATCGCTACCGGGCGGGCACACGAGCAGGGCGGCGAGTCGCGAGGCAGCCGTGACCACCTCGAGCGGGTCGAGATAGCCCGTCAGTTCCTCGGCGGCCAGCTCGAGTGCCTCGGTTCGGCGCAGGTGCTCGGTCTGGGCGGTGTACAAGCGCTCGCGCTCGGCAAAGACCGTTCGCAACTGCTCACGCAACGACTGGATCCCGAGCGAGACGACGAGCCCGAGAGCCGCCCAGAAACCCACACGCCGGGCGATCACGGTCGCCGCCTCCACCCGCGGATCGAGGGAGATCACGAGCTCGACTCCCACGGTGGCGGCGGTGATGACGATGGACTCCCAGCGCTTGTGGTAGAGCGCCGTCCACACGAGCGGGATGAGGAGGACGACGCCAACGCCCGAGCTCGATCCGCCGGCGGCGAGGATGAGCATCATGACGGATCCCACATAGGTGAAGGGCACGACGACGGTCGTCCAGGCCGGCATGCGATCCCACGGAAGGGCGATCAGCCCTGCCGTGACCACCAAGAGGATGACGCTGATGATGGCGTCCACTTCCGACACCCGTCCGGGCAGGAGCAGGCTGGCCTCGGCCAGGACAGCAAGGACGGCGAATGCCCAGATGCGCCGCCAGAGGCCGGGTCGCTGGAACGGCGTCACCAACCCCAGGTCCTCGCAAGCCGGTTGCCCAGGATCGATCGTCGCCAATGCGTGCCCTTACCGACGCGTTCCTGCGCCGGTCAGCCGGCGCCTGAACCCGCCAGGCTACTTGCGGAGGCTTGCGAACCTGCGGATGCTCGCGTACCTGGCCGGCTGTCAGGAAGAGGCCTCAGCGAGGCGGCCTGGATTCGGGCGTTGAAGAGGCCGGCGCCAGCCGTCGACGTCTCCGCCTCAGCACATCAGGCCTCCCACAACGCCACGGCGGCATCTCGGGCGGCCCGTCTCTGCGCCTTCTCCGCGGCCGACACGACCTCCGGAAGGCGGATCGCCAAGCGGTAGTACGTCTCCATGGCCGGGATCGCCTGCGGCGGTGCCGCGTGGCGTGGCTTCGTCCCCAGCGGGATGACCTCGGGACGGTACCCGTACTTGCGCAGGAGTTGGGTGACCCGCCCGAGCTCCTTCTCGACCACGGGCTCATAGGCAGGCGGGAGCTTGTGGCCGGTCTCCTGCCAAGTCCCGTAGTCCAGGTCGGCCATGATCGTGCCCGTGCCGTCCCGCTGGATGTCCACGTAGCGATGGCGCCAAGCCGAGGCCCGCAGACCGGCGGCGATGCGACCCGGCAGCACCGCCCCCAGCTTGGCCGCTTCGTCTAACAACTGACCGTAGGTACCCGCCGACTTCAACAGCTGCGTCCGATGGCTGTTAGCTTCCACAGCCGCCTCCACCGTCGTTCGGCACCAATCCTGCGCCCACCGGCCAAGGAGGTCCTCAATGGTCGCGGCTGCCGTCGCCATCGCCGCCAGGTGGGCGTCGAGGACACGCCCCTCGGGTGTGCCCGGTGTCTCTTCCCACATCTCAACCCCCTCTATCATCCGACGAGGGCCCCGCCGTCGCCACACAACCCTACGTCACGGGCTGCCTGCCATCGTGACGCCCGCACCGGCGGTACCCCACCGACGGGGAGCAAACTGCCAGACTTGGGCATGGAATTACGGCGCTGGTACAACGCTGGGCAGCCGCAGACGCTGCAGCTCGCTCAGATACTCCTCTACACCAACGCCGTCATCGAGATCCTCCGCCTGCTGTTCAACGGCGGGTTCCTGCCGGCCGGGACGGGCGGTCTCTGGCTGTTGCTCCTCACCACGCTGTGGATCGTCGTCCTGCTCGGGCAGGTCCTCGGCGCCCTCGGCATCGCCAACTCGCATAAGTGGGGCTACCGGCTCGCGCTCACCGTGGCCTTTCTGCCCGTGGCCCTGCAGCTCTTCGTGCTGATCCGCTACCGAGTGGTGCCGACGGACATCTTCAACCTCCTGTTCGAGCTCGCCCTCATCGCCGCCCTCCTGCACCCACAGAGCCGCGAGTACCAACGCATCTGGTTCAGCTAGCCGATCAGCGGTGGCGCGCCCGATTCGATCCGGGGTTGTCGTTGATACATCAACTAGAGGGGGTCGGTATGATGGCGACCGTGAGGAGGGCGACCCAGCCGCCGGCGAGGCACTCGTGATGGACGAGACCGCGGGTGCCGCCACAGGCACGGCGGGTGCCGCCACAGGCACGGCGGGTGCCGCCACAGGCACGGCGGGTGCCGCCACACGCACGGCGGGTGCCGCCACACGCACGGCGGGTGCCGCCACAGGCACGGCGGGTCGTGGACAGACCGGCGAGGGGGCGGCAGACCTGGCGCCCAGGTGGCTTGACGAGCGGGAGGATCGCGGATGGCGGAGCTTCGTGTCCATGCAGGCTCACCTCCGTGCCGTCCTCCGCAAAGACCTGCAGCAACAGACGGGCCTGTCCGACGCCGACTACGCCGTCCTCGTGCACCTGTCCGAGGCGCCCGATGGACGGCTCCGCCCCTTCGAGCTCGGGGATGCCGCTGACTGGGAGAAGAGCCGCCTCTCCCATCACCTCACCCGGATGGAGCGGCGCGGGCTCGTGGAGCGGCAGATCTGCCCGTCGGACAGCCGCGGGGCCTTCGTCGCCCTCACCCCGGCCGGGCGGGCAGCCATCGAGCTGGCCGCGCCCCTTCACGTCGAGCAAGTGCGCCAATGGTTCATCTCGGCTCTCACCCCTGAGCAGTTCGACGCCCTCACGGCCATCTCCGAGGCGATCCTCGCCCGACTCGAGCCGGTTGGCGAAGGATCGGATGCCTGCGGGGGAGATGGCTGGGCCGAGGAAGAGGCCGACGAGGGCGTCGCCGAGGAGGGCGTCGGCGGGGAGGGCGTCGGCGGAGAGGGCTGAGCAGAGCCGAACCCGGCGGAGCCGAGTCCGAGGGCCGTACGCCGGTTCCACGGGCGGGATCACGGGCCGGCCTTCCGCCCGGCCGGCCCGTGCCGGTTCCCGCTCTTGCTTGCTCTCCGAGGTGCCCGTCGGCGCCTCGGTGAGATCCGGTCACCCGCAGATCAATGCCCCAAGAACACTCAGTGCCGAAAAACACTCAGTGCCCGAAGACCACTCAGTGCCCGAAGACGACTCAGTGCCCGAAGACCACCTTTTCAATCTGCGTCCAGGTAACGACCATGCGTGTCGGCAGCGGTCCGCAGTCGTTCACGAACAGCTCGGTGATGGAAGGGCTGATGTAAACGCCCGTCGTCACCTCGCCCACGCCCATGAGAAGGTGGATCTGGGAGCCGCTCGGGCAGTAGGCCGGCTTCTCCCAGTCGAAGAGGATGTTTTCCCGGTGCCCCCAGCAGGACGTGCGGTTCTGCCTCGTGCAGGTGGCGTTCGGAGAGCCGAGACCGTCGTCGTACATCCAGTAGTAATCAGCTCCGAGCGGGTCAGCCGTGCCCTCGGCCCAGTTGGAGCCCCATGCGGTGGCCGTGCCACCCCGGGTGATGTGGAGAGGGACGGTCGGGTCGGGATCTGTCTGCAGGACGGCCGCCCTGTTCGCAATCGCATCCAGCTGGGACGTCAAGCCCGCCATCGGGGGGAGCCCGCGGCTGACGCGCTCCATGTTGGCGACGGCGAAGATCTGGGCGAGACGTGAGAGCCGGTCGAAAGCAGCCAGGTTGAAGCTCTTCGACACCGGTCCGAGCGGCTCGGCCTTGCGGGCGTCGTCGATGGCCCTGAGCACGCCGGTGTTGCACGCCGCCGAGTCGTTCGGGCCCGAGGTTCCGCACACACCTGTGGTGAGAAAAACAGGGCTCGGCGGAATCGATCTCGCCAGGCTCATCTTCAGCTTGTGAGGAGCGACCACCGCCGCAGTCGTCGCGTGGGCGAGGGTGCCGGAGGTGATGCCGACGATGAGCAGGCTGGCTGACGAGAACGACCGGACAATCGATCGCAAGGACGCCGCGCGGGCCATACCCCCTTATCGGCGTTCACGAGCACGCTCTGTAGTAAATCACGCGCTTAGAGTGGCCACCGCCGGCCCTAACGGTTCGATAGACTAACTATGTGGACATCGAACGCTATGTGGAGATCGAACGCGGTGTGGGGATTGAACGCGGTGTGGAGATCGAAAAAGTAGCCCTGCCCACCATCGCGGTCGGGCGCGTGGCCGCCTGGATCGCCCGCCAAGTCGAAGTGGGATTGACCGACAGCGACCTGTCGCTCCCGCAGTACCGAGTGCTCGGCCTGCTTGCCGAAGGCATGACCCTGCCCTCCTCGATGGCCGATCGCCTCGATGTTCGCCGACCGAGCATCACCGCCGTCGTGGACGGCCTCGTGGGGAGGGGTTTCGTCGTGCGCTCCCACGGCGAGGATGATCGCCGGCAGGTCACCCATGCCATCACCGAAGCCGGCCGCGCTGTCCTGGCCGCCGCCGACCACTCGGTGGAGGCGCGCCTGGCTTCCATCGCCGCCCATCTCGGCGACGGCGCCGAGGCAGACCGGGCGATGCGGGATCTCTCCCTCTGGGGCAAGGCGCTCATCAACTGGCGCCGCGCCAAGACAGCTAGCTGATGCGGCTGCTCGACCGCGACGAGAAGTCGTCGCCGTTCGTCCCCGTCGCCGTCGACTCGAGGTACGCCCCGCCCAGGGGCGCCATCGATCCCGACGCCTCCAAGAGCTGGCTGCGGCGGGCGTGGCCGGTGGCCGCCACGCACAAGGCCAGCTTCCTGACAGCGATCATCCTGTCCTTCATAGGCCTCGTGCTCCAGGTGCAGATCCCCGACCTGTTGAACAAGGCGATCAGCAACTCCATCACCCGGCCGCACACGGTCCCCCTCCACTACTACGTCTGGTGGATCCTCGTCCTCGGCGTCATCTCAGGCATTACGGGCTACATCGCCCGTCTTTTCCTCTACAAGACGGCCTACCGCATCGAGTTCGATCTTCGGAACATCATCTACGAGCACCTCACCGCCATGTCGTTCTCGTTCTACGACCGCGTCCAGTCCGGTCAGCTCATCTCCCGAGCGAACTCTGACATCCGCTCCGTTCAGATGTACATGACCTTCGCCCCGCTCATCCTCGTACAGTGCTCGATCGCGGTGGTGGCCTTCGGGTACATGCTCTCGATCAACGTGCCACTCGCGCTCATCTCCATGGTGACGATGCCGCTCGTCTACCTCGTCGGCGTGATGATGCGGAAGTCCCTCTTCCCGGTGTCCTGGCTGATCCAGTCCCGCCTCGCCGATGTGGCGACGATCGTGGACGAGAACGTCAACGGCGTCCGCGTCGTCAAGTCTTTCGCCGCCGAGGACCAGCAGCTGAAGGCACTCGCCAAGGCGGCCACCAAGGTGCAGTGGGGTTACGTGAAGGATGCCGACCTGCGGGCGCGTTGGACTCCCGCGATCCAGAACCTGCCCCAGCTCGGCCTCGTGCTCGTGCTCCTCTTCGGCGGCTGGATGGTGCTCCAGCATCGCCTCGGCGTGGGCGCCATCCTCGCCTTCAACGCCTACCTCCTCATGATGCAAGCGCCCTTCATGATGCTCGGCATGCTCATCATGATGGGGCAGCGGGCGGCGGCGTCGGCCTCCCGCATCTACGAGATCCTCGACGAGCGGTCCGACGTCGTCGATCGGCCGAGCGCCGTCGACCTCGTCGACTGCCGGGGCGAGGTGAGCTTCGAGGCGGTCGACTTCGCCTATCCCGGAGAGGACCGGCCGCCCGTGCTGCGAGGCTTCGATCTGCATCTCGACGCCGGCGAGACCGTGGCCCTCGTCGGGCGGACCGGCTCGGGCAAGTCCACGGTGGCGAGGTTGCTGACGCGTTCCTACGACGTGACGGCGGGAGCGGTGCGCGTGGACGGCCACGACGTCCGCGATCTCACCCTCCAGAGCCTGCGGGCCAACGTCGGCATCGTGCTCGATGAGCCGTTTCTCTTCTCGATGTCGATCCGGGACAACATCGCCTACGGGCGCCCGGCGGCCGATCTTGCCGAGATCGAGGCAGCCGCCAAGGCGGCCGGGGCCGACGAGTTCATCCGCGACCTCCCCCACGGCTACGACACCGTCGTCGGCGAGCGCGGCTACACCCTCTCCGGCGGCCAGCGCCAACGCATCGCCATCGCCCGCACCCTCCTCGTCAACCCGCCGATCATGATCCTCGACGACGCCACGAGCGCCATCGACGTGCAGGTGGAGCAGCTCATCCACGACGCCCTGCGGCGCCTGATGGTGGGGCGGACGACGCTCGTGATCGCCCACCGCCTCTCGACCATCAGCCTCGCCGACCGGGTCGTCCTGCTCGAGCACGGCCGCATCGTCGCCGACGGCACCCACGCCGAACTCCTCGAGACCTCAGCGCTCTATGCCGAGGTGCTCGCCCAGGTCGAGGCTGAGGAGGCGGAGCGCCTGCACGGCGGGCTCGCCGACCCCATCGTCGTCCCCGACGCGGCGCCACCCACCGTGCCGGGGGGGCTCCTCTCATGATCGGGCTCCTCTCATGATCGGGCTCCTCTCATGATGGGGCTCCTCTCATGATGGGCGGCGGAGCGCCGATATTCGGTGGCGGAGGGGCGATGGGCCGCCCGGCCGCTCCCGGCCTTCCTTTCGGCGGCATCCCCTCCGAGCTGCAGGACGGCGTCGATCGGCTCCTTGCCGAAGAAACCACCCACCCGGAGCCCACCGTCACCTTCTCCCAGATCCCATCTGCGGAGGAGACGCGGCGGCTCACGCTCTGGCGCCTCTTGACCGAGTACCCCGGGATGCTTTGGCTCGCCGCCCTCCTGGTCGTCGTGATCGCCATCACGACTCAGGCGGGGCCCTCCATCACCGAGTACGCCATCGACCATGGCATGGTCCCGGGGCACGGCCGCCTGAAGGTCGTGGCCGTCGCCGCGGCCGTCTATCTCCTCGCCGTGATCATGAGCGCAGCCTCGCAGCGAGCTCAGGTGAAGGTAACGGGGCGTCTGGCCGCCTGGGTCATGAACGACCTGCGCATCAAGGTCTTCACACACCTGCAGCGACTCTCACTCGGCTACTTCACCGCCGAGAAGGCCGGCGTCATCATGAGCCGGATGACGAGCGACATCGAGAACCTGCAGCAGCTCCTGCAGGACGGCCTCGCCCAGTTCGCCATCCAGGGTCTCACGATGGTCGTCATCACGGTGAGGCTCTTCAAATGGAATGTCCACCTGGCCTTCATCACGGTCGTCATCATCATCCCGATCCTGACGGCGCTGTCCATCTGGTTCCGCATCGCCTCCGAGCGCGGCTACAGCAAAGTCCGCGACGGGATCGCCAACGTGCTCAGCGATCTGTCGGAGAGCCTGCACGGCGTGCGCATCGTCACGGCGCACAACCGCCAGCGCCACAACGTCATCCATCACCGCAACGTCGTCGGCTCCTACCGGGACGCCAACGACTACACGGCACGGATCAACGCCATCTACGGCCCGGGCACCCAGATGCTCGGCGTGCTCGGGCAGGGCGCCCTCCTTGGGATCGGCGGGGACATGGTGCTGCGGGGCACCTTGAAGCTCGGTGTCCTCGTGGGCTTCTTCCTCTACCTGAACCGCTTCCTCGGCCCCATCCAGCTGCTCGTGCAGCAGTACAACACGTACCAGCAGGGTCAGGCGTCGGTACTGAAGCTCCGCGGGCTGCTCGAGACTCCGCCCGAGGTGACCGAGCGACGGGATGCGACCGAGCTGCCCCCGATCGAAGGCGAGATCGTCTTCGATCATGTCTCGTTCGGCTACGACCCGGCCGTTCCCGTCATCCACGACGTCAGCCTCCGCATCGCTCCCGGCGAAACGGTGGCGTTCGTCGGCTCGACGGGGGCCGGGAAGTCGACGCTGGCGAAACTGATCGTCCGTTTCTACGACCCGACTGCGGGTGGCGTCCTCATCGACGGGCACGACCTTCGGGACGTGACCTTCCACTCTCTCCGCAGCCAGCTGGGCGTCGTGCCGCAGGAGCCCTTCCTGTTCGCCGGCACGGTGCGCGACAACATCTCCTTCGCCCGTCCGTCCGCCTCCGAAGCCGACGTACTGGAGGCCGTGCGGGCCGTTGGGCTCACCGACGTCGTCGAGCGCCTCCCGCGAGGGCTCGACTCGGTCGTGCACGAGCGGGGCCAATCCCTCTCGTCGGGTGAACGGCAACTGCTGGCGCTCGCACGGGCGTTCCTCGCCCAACCGAGGGTGCTCGTGCTCGACGAGGCGACCTCGAATCTCGACCTGCAGTCGGAGACGAAGATCGAAGCGGCCCTCGACGTGCTCCTCGACGCCCGGACCGCCGTACTCATCGCCCATCGCCTCTCGACGGCGATGAAGGCAGACCGCATCGTCGTGCTCGAGGGCGGCGAGATCGTCGAGTCGGGCACCCATGAGTCGCTCGTGTCCTCCGGTGGCCGCTACGCGGAGATGTACACCACATGGGTCCGGCAGGCGGAAGGCGTGACGGCGGGCGAGGCGGCCGGTTCGGTCTCGCATCCCTGAGCCGAGCCGACTGTCGATCCGAAGGGCCTCAGTTCCGAGGACTCACGTCCTGAGGACTCACCTCCCGAGGACTCACCTCCCGAGGATCAGCCGCTCCACGTCCGACCACGTGAATATCAAGTGGGTCGGCAGCTTCCCGCAGTCGTTCACGAAGATCTCGGTGACGGCAGGGCTGAACATGACTCCCGAAGTGACGACGGCCGCACCCATCAGGAGATGGACGGGCGAACCGGGGGGGCAGTAGGCCGGGGAGCTGTAGTCGTCGAGCGTGTTCTTCCGATGCGCCCAGCACATCGTCTGCTTCGACTTCGTGCAGCCCGGGTTGGGCGAGTGAGGGCCGTCGTCGTACATCCAGAAGTAATCGGCCCCCAGGGCATTGGCCGTCCCTTCGGCGAAGTTCGAGCCGTAGGTGGTGGCCGTTCCGCCGGCCCGAAGGTGGAGGGGGAGGTCGACCAACGGGTCGATCTGATCGATCGCGGAGGCCATCGCCATGGCATCGAGCTGGGCGGTCATTCCGGCCATGGCCGGCAGCCCTCGAGCTGTACGCTCGATGTCGGCGATCGCGAACATCTGCTCGGCACCGTCGAGCTTGTCGAACGCTGCCAAATCGAAGCCCGCGGGCAAGACCGCGAGCGGCTCGGTCCTGCGGGCACGGTTGATCGCCCGCAGGATGGCACCGTTGCACGTCGCCGTGTCGATGAAGCGCGCCCGGCCGCACACGCCCGACCGCAAGAACACGGGGCGAGGGGCGATGGATCTCGGCAAGCTCATCTTGATGCCCTGCTCCATACGGATCTGAGCTTCGGCGAAGGCGGCAGTGCCGAGGGTCGGAGCGCAGAAGGCGGGAGCGGCGATCCCGAGAGCCAAGAGGGCGGCCAAAGCCGGAGAAGCTGCGATTCGCACGAGACTTCTGCTGCGCATGCTCAAGTATCGGTGCCGTAATGGCTCAACACGTGGATTTCGCCTGAGGGAGCGGTCAGCGCCCTCTCCGAGAGCCGACCGGCACTTTGCTCACCCTGCTCAAGGACCCGGCGGAGTCGTTCCCGGTGGGAACAGCTTGATACCCCAGGCCGCCTCCATGGGAGCGACAAGGTCGCTGGCGAGGAGGTCGTCCCCGTAGCCGGCGATGTGGACGCCATCGGGGTCCCGGAGCAGCTCGGTTTCGCCGTTCACGACGATCGACTCCGTGTAGGTGCCCTGGGGAGTGGCGAAGACCGACCAGGACGAGAAGTAGGTCACACCCGGATGCGCCAGTGCCTCCGCCTCGTAGATGGCGTTCAGTCGCTGCATCTCGCTGGCAAAGTACGGGTCCTGCATGATCGGCATGCCCACCCAGAGCACTCGAGCCTTGGCGGTCAGACACTCATTCATCACCAGCGCCACCCTGGCGGAATAGACGCGATGCCACAACGGGGTCCACAAGCCGACATACACACCGTTCACGTCGAAACTCTGGCCGTCGTTGCCGCCGAGGAAGACGATCACCGCCCCCGGGTGGTACTCCTGCAGATCTGCTTCGAGGTGCGCCGGCCAGTTGTAGTAGTCGGG
>DASPSK010000213.1:0-17587 GCA_035623975.1 Acidimicrobiales bacterium
ACCGACCCTCTTATCGGCAGTGGATCCGCAAAACTTGAGAGATTTCTTTCTTGCGCTGCCCACGATCGGCGAACTCTGTCGAGAGCCCGCCGGATAGAGGTCCTCCACCGCTTGTCATCCAATGGCCGATCCACGGACACTTGTCTGCTGACTCCGTCCGGCCGGCTTAGAGGTTCGTCTCGTCGGGCGGGGGCAGATCATCCCTCACAACCGGAACGACTCCCTTGTCGCTGAAGCCCTCTGCCTCATGGCTGCTCTCGCCGACGGCGCCGATCGTGTAGGACGTCATGGAGAGCGAGCCGAAGGCATAACCGTCCACGAGCACGTCCGAGTCGGTGTCCGCCGCCGCTGCCAGCCCCGCCATGTAGACAAGAGGTAGGAAATGGTCTGGCGTCGGGACGGCCAGCTCGGCATCGGGATGTTCGGCAAGCCGGGCTATGTCACCGGGAGCGTCAAGAACGACCGCGCGCGCCTCGTCGTCAAAGCGCCGTGCCCAGTCGAAGCCCTCCTCCGGGCGCTTCCAGTCCATGCGTCGCAAGTTGTGCACGATGTTGCCGCTGCCGACGACGAGGACACCGCGGCGGCAGAGCGGAGCAAGGCGTTCACCGATCCCGAGGTGGTACTCGATCGGCTCAACGGCATTGATCGACAACTGAACCACGGGAATGTCCGCTTCGGGGAATGCATGCGCGAGCACCGACCAGGTGCCGTGGTCAAGGCCCCAACTATCCTGGTCAAGACCGATCCAGTGGGGGTGCACGGCCTCGACGATCTCGGCAGCTACCTCCGGGGCGCCCGGGGCTGGGTAGTCGAAGGCGAACAGCTCGTCGGGGAACCCATAGAAGTCGTGGATGACACGCGGTGTCGCCATTGCTGTCACGGCGGTGGCGTTGATGAACCAGTGCGCTGAGATGACGAGAATGGCGCGAGGGCGGGGCACGGATGCACCGAAGCGACGCCACGCCGCGGTGTAACGATTGTGCTCGAGGGCGTTCATCGGGCTTCCATGGCCGAGAAAGGCGGCTGGCATGACAACCGGCTCCGACTCGGCATTCACGCCGATGGTCATCCTCGGACCCGGAGTTGGCGCATGAAGGCTCCTGTTGGTCGTATCGAGCCGTTTCGGTTCACAAACTCACCATTGATTGCCGCGTTCGCCTGCATGCCCGCCTAGCGTTACCGGTCCGTGGTCGTTGACAGCGCACCGACCATCTGACTCGTAGATCGTCCTAGTCGGGTCAGCTTACGCGAGCGACGCGCGCCCGCATCGTCAGTGACACCACTCGTGCCGGTTCCATCGGATGTCTGCGGGTCGATGCGGGCCAGGTCGGCGTCGTAGAGACTCCTCCACCGACGCCGCCACCGTGGCCATATGCGAGCGACGCGCGCCCGAGTGGGCGACGACTTTCCCGGGGATCCCTCAGCGACCCGTCCTGCCGTCGAGCAGCTCACGGGTGATGTCCATATGTCCCACATGGCGAGCGGTCTCCTCGACGAGATGGACGACAATCCAACGCAGAGTCGTCGGGCGGAACTCTGCGCGTGAGTGGAGGTCGAACGAGGTAGCCGCGGCGAGGACAGCGTCGGAGGCGGCGGTCTCAGCCCTGTAGAAGGCGATGACGTCGTCGCCAGACCAGCCCCGTGGCACGACGAAAGTCTGGCCGCGCCAGGACATGTCCATGTCCTCGCCGGCAAAGATCGCCCGCAGCCACTGTCGTTCGGCGTAACCCAGATGCATGACGATCCCGCCGAGAGAGTTGGCGGTCGGGCTCGGTTGCCAGCGCAGTTGCTCGTTGTCGAGACCCTCCAGCTTGAAGATGGCGCTCTCGCGGAGATGCACGAGCCAGCCTCTGGCCATGGTGGGCTCGTCCGCTGGCGTCGACTCGTCCGGTCTAGGGACGCGCAGTTCGGGTCGCTCGCCCACCTTGCTCCTCCCCGGTATCTCGTTCAGTTTCCGAAGTCCCAGCCGATGCCATGGCTGAACTGAGCGAGAACGTTCTTTGCGATGAGGATGCGGTGAACCTCGTCAGGACCGTCCGCCAAGCGGAGGGTTCTCGCCCCTTGGTACATCGCGTAGAGGGGCAGATCGCCTGAGACGCCAGCAGCGCCCCAGACCTGGATCGCCCGATCGACGACGCGCTCGTAGGCGGCTGGAACGGACACCTTGATGGCTGAGATGTCGGTTCGCGCGTCCATGTCGTTGGCCATCTTCTCCGCACAGTGGATCGTCATCAACCGAGCGGCCTGGATGTCCATGTACGAGTCGGCGATGAATCCCTGAATGAACTGCTTGGTCTGCAGGAGGCCACCGTGGACCTCGCGGACCCGCGCGCGCTCGACCATGAGGTCGAAGGCGCGCCACATGCCACCAATCGAATTCATGCAGTGGTACACGCGGCCTGCCCCGAGACGGTCCTGAGCCGCCTGATGCCCGCTGCCCCGGCCGCCGAGCTGGTTCTCGACGGGAACGCGTACGTCGTCGTAGGCGATCTCGCAGTGGTCGCTCTCGACTCCCCAGACGTTGATGTTGCGCAGGATGTTCACGCCCGGCGTGTCCCGCGGGACGATGATTTGCGTCATACGCCCGTTGCTGTCAGCCGGACCGTCAGGGTCCTCGGTGCGGCACATGACGATGAAGAAGTCGGCCCGCTTGCCGTTCGAGGTGAACCATTTGTGCCCGTTGATCACCCACTCGTCACCGTCGCGGCGGGCGGTCGTACGGAGCGAGCGCGGGTCGGAGCCAGCGGCATCCGGCTCCGTCATCGAGAAACCAGACTCGAACTTGCCCTCGATGAGCGGAATGAGCCAGCGACGTTTCTGCTCTTCGGTGCCGTACTTCACGAGCAGCGTCTGATTGCCCGAGTTGGGTGCCACCACTCCGAAGAGGGCGGCGGCGCCGACAGCGTAGGCGAGGACCTCGTTCATGTAGGCGAGCTCGAGGAAGTCGAGGCCAGCACCCCCGTATTCGCTCGGGAGATGAGGCGCCCACAGTCCCGCCTGGCGAACCTTGGTCTTGATCCCGTTCCGCAGCTCCCTGGCATCGGCCAGGTCGCTCTCGGTGACGCTCGGGTTCGTACCCGTCGCCCAGAGAAGGTTCTCGTTCGGGAGGATCTCCCTGTTCACGATCTCGGCGGTCAGGGCTCGGATCTCGTTGATCCGCTCCGACACGGTCGGGATCGGCTGCACGTTCATCGCCATCGAGGGCTCCTTCCGCTCGAGCGGGGTCTAGCGCAGCGGGCTGGTCGACCGCCAGGCGGGTCCTCCGCCGGGCTCAGGCCTGCGTGGGAGGCGCCGCCGGTCGCCTCTTGGCCGGCTTCCTTCCAGGGCGTTCGCGTCCGCAGCCCTGCAGCTACGCTCCGCTGGTGACGACGCTCACGCAGCCTTGGGTGTACGCCTGGCCCCAGTCGGTCGCCGCCGGGGAGACCCTGGCGCTGCGGGCCGCCGGCCCGCCGGCGGAGGGGGAGATCCGAATTCACCGCGTCGGCCGCCATCGTGAGCTCGTCTGGTCGGCCGACATCACCGTCGAACCACACGACCTCCCCGAAGACGCAGCCGCGGCGGGATGCCCCTGGCCCGACAGCGTCACGATGGAAGTCCCCACCTCGTGGCGAAGCGGTTACTACGAGGTCGGTCTCAGCACGCGTGCGGGTTTCGGTCATGAGACGGTCGGCTACTTCGTCGTGAGGGCGTCGGCCGGCGGTTCGACCCGCCCGCTCATGGTGCTCACGACGAATACCTGGAATGCCTACAACGACTTCGGTGGCCGGAACCTCTACTCGCGCGGCACCCGCGTCTCATTCGCCCGACCGATGGCGCCGGGGTACCTGCGCAAGCCGGACGGTCCCGGCAGTCGCGTGGCGGTGGTGGACGCGCCCGATCACGCCATGCGGGCATACCGCACGTACCTGCGCGACCACCAGTTCTCCCGCTGGGCGGGCTCGGCGGGGTGGCCGAACGCAGAGCTGCACTTCGTGCGCTGGGCGGAAGAGTCCGGTTACGAGATCGACTACGCCATCAACGCAGACCTCGAGATGGTGCCGGGCCTCCTCGAGGGGAGAAGGCTCTACCTGTCCGTCGGCCACGACGAATACTGGTCCTGGGCGATGCGCGACGCCGTCGAGTCGTTCGTACACAGCGGCGGAAACGCAGTCTTTCTCTCCGGCAACACGAGCTTTTGGCAGGTGCGCCTCGAGGACGGGGGGCAGACGATGATCGGGTACAAGGACCAGTTCAAGAAAGATCCGGTGTTTGGCACCGACCGGCAGCACTTGCTGACCTCAATGTGGTCGGATCACCTCATCGGGCGCCCGGAGAACCACATGACCGGCGTGAGCTTCTCGCGCGGCGGCTATCACCGCATCGGCAAGGCTGTCGCCGCCGGTGCGGGCGGCTACACGGTCTACCGGCCCGAGAACTGGGTCTTCGACGGCACCGAGGCGGTCTACGGCGATGTCATCGGAGCCGGTGCGGTCACCGTCGGCTACGAGTGCGACGGGTGCGACCTCACGATGCGCGACGGGCTGCCCTACCCGACCGGGAGCGACGGCACGCCCGCCGACTTCGAGATCCTCGGGATGGCGCCGGCGCGTCCGTTCGGCCGTGACAACGACCCGCAAGGGGTGCCGGAACGCGCCCGCTCCGAGTGCGAATTCATCGCCTGGCGGGTGCTCGGCAGCGAGGCAGCTGAGGACGTGGCCCGTTTCGAGCACGGGCACGCCGTCATGGGTGTGCATCGACCCGGAGGGACAGTGTTCACGGCGGGCACGACGGAGTGGGCCTGGGGCCTCGCCCATCGGGATCCGACCATCGAGCGGATCACCCGCAACTTGATCGACCGACTCTCGATCTGAGAGACGAGGTCGCGGCCGACCGGCCATCACACCGCCGCCACTGCGTGAGCAAGGTTGCCCACCCGATCTGACCTGAGGGGACTTGTGCCCGAGACCTGGCGTTCCCGGGGCGGCGTCCTCGGCCGAGGACGGTTCTCGGCCCGCCGCCAGCCAGGCGAGGACGCTACAGTGACGTGCCACTGAGAGCCTCGGTAGCGGGGGATCGCCATGGTCGAAGGGGTAGAAACGCCACGAGGCCAACGTGGGTCCGGTGAGCTGACGCCCGAGCTGATCGACACGGACGTCTGGAGCGACGAGCTCGTGGCGGCCGCGGGTATCCCGGTGGTGGACGTGCCCATCGTGACCTTCGGGGGAGGTATCGGCTCGTTCGTCCTCGTCGACTTTCTCCGTGTCTGGGGTTTGCCGCCGGCTTCCGTCCGGGTATTCACGGTGCTCGAGTACCCCTGGCAGACCTACGAGTATCTCACGCGCTGTTCCCAGATCCCCGAGGGGGAGCGGCTGCGGTCTGACTCGTCCTCGATGCCCAACAACCTGTGGGGCTTCCCCAGCTACGCCGTGCAGGAGGCGTGGGAACAGAAGTCGCTCGCCTCCCTCTGGAACGTGTTCAGCGAGCCGATCCTCTGTGACTACTGGACTCCGCGGGCCGGCATGGTCTTCCGGGGTCTAAGGAAGGAGGCGGACAGGATCGGCTACTGGGACACGGTCGTGAAGGGCCAGGTGCGCATGGTGCGGCGCCGCCACGACGGTGGTTACTTCACGATCGTGACGCCTCCAGCCGGCACGACACCGACCCACCGGGTGGCCTTCCGCAGCCGGGTCGTGCACGTCGCCGTCGGGTACCCAGGCCTCAAATTCCTGCCCGACCTGCAGGCGTACCGGGAGAAGTACAAAGATCACAAGCATGTCGTGAACGCCTACGAGCCTCACGAGCACGTCTATGCCGAGCTGCAGCGCCGCAGCGGCGTCGTCGTCGTGCGCGGCGGCGGCATCGTTGCCTCCCGCGTCCTCCAGCGACTCATCGACGACCGCGATCAGCACGGGGCCAAGACGACGATCATCCATCTGTTCCGCACGTATATCTCTGGCGCCCACGGGCCGAACTGGTTCAACCGCCGCCGGGGTGGGGACGGCTGGGCGTATCAGGGGTTCAACTACCCGAAGAGCGTCTGGGGCGGCGAGCTGTGGGCAAGGTTCCGCAAGCTTGAGGGCGACGACCGGCTGCAGCTGTACAAGATCATCGGTGGGACGAACACCCCTCGCAGGAAGAACTGGATGAACCAGCAGGAGCGCGGGCGGCGGGAGGGCTGGTACCGGACGCTCACCGGCGAGGTCCTCGAGGTCATGCCGGGTGCAGACGACAAAGTCGTCACCGCCATCCATCTGGCTTCCCAGCAGGGCGAGGCGGCCACCTTGCAGGTCGCGGCCGACTTCATCATCGACTGCACCGGGCTCGAGGCCGACATCAGCGAGCATCGTGTCCTCGCCGACCTGTTGCAGCACGCGGGCGCCGGCCGCAACGTTCTCGGGCGGCTCGACGTCGAGCGGACCTTCGAGGTGCGAGGCACACGATCGGGGGCAGGGCGGATGTACGCGTCGGGCGCGGCCACGCTCGGGGGGTACTTTCCGGGCGTCGACACCTTCCTCGGGCTCCAGCTGGCCGCCCGCGAGATCACCGACGATCTCGTTGCCATCGGCATGGTGCCGCCGTTCGGGTCGGCCCGCTCGCTGCGGGAGTGGTGGCGGTGGGCACGGGGAGCTCCGCCTGCAGTGGCGGGCGGCTGAGATGGTACCGACCCTCTCGGGCAGGATCGAAACCCGGCTGTTTCTCCTTGCCGTCATCGGCATACCCTGGACCGCCCTCATCTCGGTCATCGGCCCGCATGTGAGCGGAGCACCGCTCGGTTCGGTCTTCAAGGTCACGTACTGGGTGTTGGCCGAGGTTGCCATCGTCGGCTCGGTGCTGTGGGAGCCCCTGTATCACGCCGTCATGCAGTTCAGGTGGGAGAAGGACTGGCCGATCATGTTCAGCCTGCTGCAGGGCGTCCCCGAAGGCATCCTCGCCTACGTGCTCCTGCGTGCGATCGGACCGGCGCCCCACCCGGCGGCCGTCACGACGGCGACGTTCCTCGCCCAGTTCATCCCGCTGTGGTTCATGGTCTGGCTCGTGGCGATCGGGCCCATGAGGGTCATCATCCCCAGATGGCGCTATCGAGGCGGCCGCATCGTGTGAGCCCCGGCATCGTCGCCGCCGCGACGAAGATCGACCTCCCCGGCCTCGTATGCATCGAGGTGGCCGTGATCATCGTGGTGGCGCGCCTGATGGGGTCGCTCTTCAAGCGGCTGCGCCAGCCGGCGGTGATCGGGGAGATCATCGGCGGCATCCTCCTCGGTCCGAGCCTGCTCGGCCTCTTCCCGGGTCATCTCACCTCTCACCTGTTCCCCTCCACTGCCCTGCCGACCCTCAGCGTCCTCGCCCAGCTCGGTGTCGTCGTATTCGTCTTCATCGTCGGGCTCGAGGTCGACCTCGGACTCCTCCGCGGGCGGCGCCGGGTGGCGGCCACCGTGTCGCTGTCGTCGGTGGCCCTCCCCTTCGGGCTCGGCGTCCTTCTCGCGCTGGCGCTGCACCGCCACTTCGAACTCGTCGGCTCGCACGAGGTCAAGCTGCTGCCGTTCGCCCTGTTCATCGGCGCCACAATGTCGGTGACGGCCTTTCCCGTGCTGGCGCGCGTCCTCAGCGAGCGGGGCATGCTCGGCACGGAGCTGGGGTCGTTCGCGCTCGCCTGCGCGGCTGCCGACGACGTCCTCGCCTGGACGACTCTCGCCGTGGTGATCGGCGTCATCCGCTCCTCGGGTGCCCTCAGTCTGCCGAGAATGCTGGCCGAGCTGTTCGCCTTTGTCGTCGTCGTGCTCTTCGGGGCGCGCCCGATCCTGCGGTGGCTCTTCGCCCGTGACACCAAGCGGGGTGCTCTCTCGCTCAACACCCTCGCCGTGACGCTCGTCGGCACGCTGGTGTCCGCCTGGATCACCGACAAGATCGGCATCAACCTCATCTTCGGCGCCTTCCTCTTCGGGGCCTCGGTCCCCAAGCGGGGGGCGGAGTCGCTCGTGGCCGAGATGGTCGAGCGCCTCGAGAGCGCCATCCTCCTCCTGCTCCTGCCGATCTTCTTCGTCGTCGCCGGCTTGTCGGTCAACCTCCGCCAGCTCGGAGTGGGCGACCTTCCCTACCTCGGGCTCATCCTGGCGGTCGCCATCGGCGGGAAGTTCTTCGGAGCGGCCATCGCCGCCCGTGTCCAGGGCGTGACGAGTCGGCGGGCCATGGCACTCGGCACGCTCATGAACACGCGAGGCCTCACCGAGCTGGTCGTGCTGACCATCGGGCTGTCCATCGGAGTGCTCGACACCCGCCTCTACACCCTGCTGGTGATCATGGCCGTCACCACGACCCTCATGACCTCGCCCATGCTGCGGCGCGTCTATCCTGACCGCCTCCTCGAGGCCGACATCGCCGAGGCGCAGCAGCGGCTTGCCTCGGCCGGGCGCTACAGCGTCCTCGTCGTCCTCAACGACTCGGACGACCCTGCCGCCCTCACGGCGCTCGGGGCCGATCTTGCCGGGCCAGGAGGAGAGGTCGTCCTCGCCCGCTTGTTGCGGGCGGCCGAGCAGCCCGAGCAACACGCCGACCTCTCGGGTGCTCTCATGCGCATGGCGGCCGCCGTCGAGGAGATCAACGCCCTCGCGGCTGCCTGCCCGGGCGTTTCGGTGAAGCCGATCGCCCAGCTGAGCTCGGCAGTCGAGTCCGACGTATCGGCGCTCATTGCCCGCACACAGGTGAAAGCGGCCGTTACGGGCATTGCCATGGTGGGCGACGCCGACACCGCCCGCCGCCTGTGCGCCGAAGCCGCTTGCGATCTCGTGACCCTCGTGCCGGGCCCGCGCCCGCGCGACGGCGGAGTGATCGCCATGTTCGGGCCGGACAGCGGCGACAATGCCGCCCTCGAGGTGGCCGCGAGAGTCTGGATCTCCCTCGGGAGCGGCGACACCTCGGCCTGTCCGCTTGGATTGCTCCCCGAGAACCCTTCGGACCGAGGACGAATGCGTCGGTTGGCGGAGAGACTGCAGGCGCTCGGCGTTGCCGAGGCGGTTGTCGTGGACGGCACGGTCAGTGCCGCCCCGCTCGTTGTCCGCGGCTGGCCTCCTGACGGCCGTCCACCGGTTGGGACGCCGGTGCCGTCGGCTACGTTGGCTCTCGTCTACTCGAGCGAAGACCCCCAGCGTGTGGGCATGGACCAGCGCCTCGTAAGATTGGACCAAGCACGCCGTCTGCGGTCGCCCGCCACGGGCGTCGGAGCCGGCTCGGGCGTATCGGCTGGAGCCGACGAATGAACCGTGTCGCCGACTACGAGATTCTCGACAGCGTCTCCCGCGACGAGCGCGACCCTCTCTTTACGGCCATTCCGCCCCGTCGCCTCGGCCTCAGCGGCGACCGCGTCCTCCTCAAGGTGGCCCAGATCGAGCTCGGGGCGAGGCAGCTCCATCGGGCTGCCGAGGAGATGCGCATCCTGGCGGCTGTGAAGTCCCCCTATCTCGTCGAGCTGTACGACGCTGGACAGGACGGGGACAAGCTCTTCTACTCGATGGAGCACCCGTCGCTCGGCACCCTCGACTTACCGACGCAGGCGCTCACGCCAGACGAGAAGCTGGCGGCGGTGGCCGATGCCGCCAAGGGGGCGCATGCCTTGCACGAGGCCGGCATCGCCCACCGCAACATCCGGCCGTCGTGCATCCTCTTGTACGGTTCGGGGGCCAAGCTGGCCGACCTCGGCATGGCCAAGCGCTTGGACGCCGGGACGTCCGTCTCGATGATGCCGGACGTGACCGACATCGAGTTCATCGACCCCGCCATCATCACCGGGGAGGTCCCCTCGCGTGCTTCGGACATCTGGTCCCTCGGGGCGACGTTGCACTGGGCGATGAGCGGCGGCCAGCTGCTCCACCCCGGGCGCGCCGACCTCGATCCCTTCGCCGCCGTGCGCCGGGTCCTCAGCGAGCCGCCCCTCATCTCACCGGATCTACCCGACGACGTCGCCGCCGTGGTCGCCCGCGCCCTCGCGCGGGATCCTGCCGACCGGCCGGCGACGGCCGAGGAGCTCGCCACTCAGATCACCGCGTTGGTCGGGTCGAGATGACCTTGGCGCGCCGGGTGGAGGTGCTCGGAGGCACCGGCACCGTGTGCCGTGAGGGCGCCCTCGTGGCCTGGTTCGCCCCGGGTTTCCCTGCGGCGGTCGCCGAGGAGCTGCTCGAGGCGGCGCGGGCGTCGTCGGCGGTGGACGGCGCCAGCGGGCTGGCCGGCGCTCTCGAGGCCGCCGCCGCCTCCGTCCCCGCGGCCTTCAGCGTCCTCGCCGATGTCGACGGGGACGTCGCCATAGTGGCGCACGGTCACGTCGTGGTGAGCGAGGACGGTCTCGAGCGGCTGCGGGGGGCCGCCACCACCGGCCTCGTCTCGGCCGACCTCACCCCTACGGGGGCGCTCACGGTCCGGGGAGAGAGCGATCCTGACCAGCTGAACCGACCCGGCTCGGTGCCCTTCGACCTCCGCAACGGGGTCGTGCCCGGCGGTGGGGTCACGATCTGGGCCCCGAAGCCATCACCCGCTTCGCCCCCGCCGAAGCTCGACGAGCATGTCGTCCTCTTCGACCTCTCCGTCCCGGACACGGCGCCGCGGCCGCCCCTGCCGATCGCCTCGGCGCCGGTCGCGCCGATCGCCTCGGCGCCGGTCTTGTCAGCGCCCGAGATGCCCGAGATGGCGGTTGCCTCCGGGGCGGTGCCGTCGGCGGCCGTGTCCTCCGAGCCCGCCGCGCCCGAGGCTGTCGCGCTCGGGGCTGTCGCGCCCGAGGCTGTCGCGCTCGGGGCTGTCGCGCCCGAGCCCGCCACTTCGTCGCCGGACGCAGGCGTGGAGGCTCCGCCGCCGGCGCCGGCCGCCGAGGCGACCGAGCTGGCGCCGGCCGGCGGGGGAGGGGCACCGGTGGCATCGGCCCAGCAGCCCTTCGTGCGGGGCGTCAACTGTGCCCGCGGTCACTTCAACAACCCCCGCGCCCTCTACTGCGGGATCTGTGGGCTGGCCATGGTGCAGAACTCCGTCGTCGTCGTCGACGGGGTGCGTCCTCCCCTCGGGGTTCTCCTGTTGGACGACGGGACGGCGTACAGCCTGGACGGCGACTACGTGCTCGGCCGGGAGCCCGAGCAGGCCCAAGACGTCGCCCGCGGGCGGGCGCGCCCCCTCAAGGTCGACGACGGGACTGGAAAGATCTCTCGGGTGCATGCACGCGTGAGCCTGCACGAGTGGGACGTCGTCATCACCGATCTCGGATCCCACAACGGCACGCGCGTCTTCAACCCTGGAGAGACCAGCTGGCGGACGCTTCGCGCCGACGAGTCCGTAGTCCTCCAGCCGAGGGGCCGTCTCGTGATCGGCCAGAGCACGTTCGAGTTCCAAAGCATCCAGCGGCAGTAGGGAACACGGCGTGGCGAAGGCGGCCGCCGCCATCGGGTGTCGAGCCCACTCGGGATGGGCCGTGATGGTCGCAGTGACAGGCTCCGCCGGCGCTCCCGTCGTGCTCGGTCGCAGGCGGATAGAGCTGCTGGACGGAGTGCTCCCGACGCAGCCGTACCACGCCGTCGCCGCCTCGTACCTCAGCCGGGGCGAGGCGGCCGAGCTCATCACGGGAGTGGAAGCGCTCGCCGCCACGCGGGCGGCCGCGGCACTTGCCGAAGCCGCCGCCGGCCTCCGGGCGGATGGCTTCTCGCTGGCCGAGGTCGCCGTCGTGGTCAAGGACCGCCGCCTGCCCGACGAGCTCGATCGGATCCTGGCTTCACATGCTCTTCTGCATGCCGCCGAGGGGGAGCTCTACGAGGAAGCGCTCGCCGAGGGAGCGCTCTTGGCGGGCCTGCTCCCACGGCGGCTGGTGTCGCCGCGGTCGATCCACCCAACTCTGGAGGCGGCCGGGCGCGCCCTGGGCGCACCCTGGCAGAAGGACCACAAGATGGCCGCCGCCGCCGCTGCCTCCCTCCTTACCACCCCGACGTAGGCTGACATGCAGGACTCTGGGGAGGCTCCAGCACCGTGATGCATGCCGACATGGACCCGGGCGATGGCCCCTTTGCAGCCGCCGCCCACGCGGGCTTCCCTGCAGAGGGCGGTATCGGTGCCGGCCGACCGCTCAAGGACTCGTCACGTCCGGAGGTGAGCGCTAATGGCCGCCGCCCGCCGGCGGTGATATCGGTCTCCGGGCTGACGAAGCGGTACGGAGAGGTGGAGGCCGTACGCGGCATCGACTTCGAGGTGACGAGAGGGGAGACCTTCGGGTTCCTCGGGCCGAACGGAGCTGGCAAGACGACCACCATCAAGATCCTCTGCACACTCGCGACCGCGACCTCGGGCACTGCGAGGGTGGCGGGGCACGACGCCAGCACCGAGCAGGACGAGGTCCGTCGCAACATCGGCCTCGTCTTCCAGGATACGACGCTCGACACCTACCTGACAGCGGAGCAGAACCTCCGCTTCCATGCTGCCCTCTATGCCGTGCCCAAGCCTGCCATCGGGCCGAGAACGCGCCAGGTGCTGGACATGGTCGGGCTCTGGGAGCGCAAGGACAGCCTCGTGAGCACCTTCTCCGGAGGGATGCAGCGTCGGCTGGAGATCGCCCGCGGGCTGCTGCACGCACCCCATGTGCTCTTCCTCGACGAGCCGACCGTCGGTCTCGATCCGCAGACCCGTTCCTCGATCTGGAGCTACATCAACGACCTGAAAGGGCGCGAGGACATCACGATCTTCCTCACGACGCACTACATGGACGAGGCCGAGCACTGCGACAGGATCGCCATCATCGACCATGGCAAGATCGTCGCCATCGACACGCCCGAGGCCCTCAAGGCAAGCATCGGCAAGGACAGGGTGCAGATACATACGGCCGATGACGCGGCGGCCATTGCCGCCCTCGCCGATCGTTTCGCCATCGAGGCGGCCATGCACGACGGCGCCGTCACCTTCTCCGTCGCGTCCGGGGAGGAATTCGTGCCCAGGCTCTTCGCGGAACTGACGGTACCCATCCGTTCGGTCAGCGTCTCGCGTCCCTCCCTCGACGACGTCTTCATGTCCTACACCGGGAACACGATCCGCGACGCCGAGGCGTCGGGCACTGACGCCATGCGCCAGATGGCGGCGCGCTGGCGCGGGGGGAGGCGCTGAGCGATGGCCACGACGCAGGTCCCCGAAGCGAGCGCACGCACCGACGTCGAGGCCGCCCTAGTCGCCGAGATAAGGGTGGCCGTGCCCGATCACGGCCTGCGCCACGACCTTCGCGCCGTCAACATCGTCTGGCGGCGGGAGCTCATCAGGTTCCGTACCGACCGGCTCCGTGCCGTCACCTCCCTCATCCAGCCCTTCCTCTTCCTCTTCGTCCTCGGCACCGGCCTGTCCACCTTGGCCGGGCGCGGCATGCCGCCTGGCGTCGACTTCAAGACGTTCATCTACCCCGGCGTGCTGGCGATGTCGGTGTTGTTCACCTCGGTCTTCTCGGCCGGATCGATCGTCTGGGACAGGGAGTTCGGATTCCTTCGCGAGATGCTCGTCGCGCCGGTGAGCCGCGCCAGCCTCGTGATCGGCAAGTGCCTCGGGGGTGCCACGATCGCCACGTTCCAGGGCGTCATCTTCCTGGCTTTGATGTGGTTCGCCCACGTGCCCTACAACCCAGTGCTGGTACTGACACTGATCGGCGAGCTCTTGCTGCTGTCGTTCACCTTGACGGCCTTCGGTCTCATGATGGCCGCTCGGATCAAGCAGTTCCAGTCCTTCATGGCGCTCACCCAGATGCTGGTCATGCCGCTGTTCTTCCTGTCGGGGGCCCTTTACCCGCTGAACGGCTTGCCCGCTTGGCTGAGCGCGCTGACAAGGATCGACCCGCTGACCTACATCGTGGGGCCGATGCGTCACGCCGTCTTCAGCTACCTCACGATCCCCGCGGCCGACGTCCAGCGGCTGGCGCCGGGCATCACTTGGGGTGGCTGGGTCGTCCCGGTCGGAGTCTCGCTCGGCATGGTCGCCCTCATGGGCCTCGTCATGATGTCCGTCGCCATCGCGGAGTTCCGCAAGACCGAATGACGAGCCTGGGCGCGGAGCTACTCGGGCGAATGGCAGACAGCTTCGACGTTGTTTCCACTTGGGTCACGCACGAAGGCGGCGTAATAGCTCGGGTGGTACTCCGTCCATAGCCTGGGCGCGTGCAGGATCTCCGCTCCGGCGCTCACGGCGGCGTCGAAGAAGGCGACGACACCTGCCCGATCGGGTGCGCTGAAGGCGAGGTGGCATTCACGAAACCCCTCGCCCGTGTTGCACGGCCCGATCCAGAGCACGGGCTTTCCTCCCCTGCCGAAACCGACGACACCTGCGTACTCCATCACCCGCTCCCCGCCGAGCGGGGCGAGGACGGCATCGTAGAAGGCGGCGCTCGCCGGGACGTCTGCGCACTGAAGAGCGATGTGGTCGATCACGTCAGCATCCTCGCATGTCGCTTTCACGCCTCAGCGGCGCGGCGCTGCCCGATGCGTCCTACGCTGAGCCGGAGGAGAAACGCGACGCTCATCATGGTCGAGGCGGTGGCTGACGGACGAGTGACGGCGTCACGCATCTGCTTCGCGCTCACGGCCGCCTGCGTCGGTGGCTGGCTGACCCCGCTGAGGCCGCATGCCAGGTCACGGCGAGGGGCTCGGCGGCCGCCTCGTCCGATGCCTGAGATGCAGCGGCGCGAGACTTCGGCGTGAGGCTGTCTCCAACTCTGTCTCTTTGAGGAGGGACCACACGTGCGCCAGGGATACGGGCTTCCTCGGGATGGTCAGCCAAGCCCTCCTGCGACCATCCCGCCGATGCCGGTTGCCTGGACACCCGAGGTCGTGCGAGCCCTCTTCCCCATCCGCATCGGACTTGGGCAGGTGATCGCTCTCAGTCGCAGCCGCACCGGCGCGATGCTCAGCATCCTCCGTAGCTCGCAGCCGAAGGACTTCCCGGCAACGGTGCAGGGCTGGGTGGACCTGTGGACGACCATGGCCGCGACCACGAAACCCGAGAAGCTGCGGTTGGCTCACGACATCGTCGACAATGCGAAGAGGGCTGTGAGGTCCACCCCGTTCAGGGATGCGGAGGCCGCGCTGAAAGCCGACGCCCTCGGTCGCGTGGTGCTGCCCGGCCTGGTGTTTCTTGGTGGGCATGGGTACGGCGATGCCATCAAGCCGGGCGCCGTCGTGGACCTCCGCTCGTCCGACGACAGCATCATGTTCACGAGCGTCACGGATGCCGCCGTTTCGTGGTCGATCGAGGGTCATTCTGTCCTCGAGATCGAGGCGAGCGGCCCCGGCGCGACCACAGCCGGCGCCTTTCTTGCCACGAGTGGGCACGGGCTCGTGGGCGACCTCATGGAGCAGGCCTCTGCTCAGTGGATGACGGACCGCTTTGGCACGAAGACGATCGTGACGCTCATCCGTCTGGAGACGGACTCGAGCGAGCTCTTCCTGCGAAGCGTGATGGATACGCCGGAGTCTGCCCAGATCGCCTTGTCTCCGCTGCGAGCGCTCGGGCGGGCGAGGGCGCCCGGGACCGCTCTAGCTGCCGGTGCCTCCGAGGCGCCGACCGCGGCGCCGGCGGACGGGAGGCTTTCGGCCGCCGCGGCAGACGGTGGCGCCGACGACCTCGTCTCACGCTTGGAGCGCCTCGCGCGGCTACGAGACTCGGGCGCCCTCTCCGAGGTCGAATACCAACTCGCCAAGGCCAAGATCCTGTCCTGAGCGGGCAACCTCACTGCGTCACGGGAGCGTCTCCATGCCGAAACGAGCCATGAGAGCCCGCTCCTCATCGGGAGAGGGCGGCTCGTGGCGGTTCCACAACTCGTGCAGCCCTGCGAAGTAGGCGTCCATTGCGGGGGCGTGGATCACCAGCAGACGAGCCGCGCCCGCACCGGCGTTGCCGAAGGTGTGGGCCGTGCCCCGTGGTATCAAGACGAAACCCTCCGGCCCCAGGCGCAGCTCGTCGTTCTCCACAGTGACCGACACGAGCCCCTCGAGCACGAAATAGGCCTCGGAGCAGTTCGTGTGACGATGAGGCGGCGGCCGACGACCCGCGGGCGGAAGGGTCCGCTCCATCAGCGAGAAGTCTCCGCCGTCCTGCTCTGCCAGCGCCTTGAAGAGCATCACGCTCCCACGCGCCTCGTACTGCCGCTCGCCTTCGCCTTTGCCGACAACTCGAGGATTCACCGTGGGAGCTCCATCAAGTGATGATAAGGACAAGGTCGCCTTCGTCCCGGCCGACACGCCATAGTCATGTGCCGGGCGCGCCCGCTGCGACGTCGCCTCAGCCCTCGGCGGCGAGGATGGGCGCCGTCGTCCCACGCGTATCCTCGATGGCAAACGCCGAGGGCCGCGACTCCTGACCCTGGCGCTACCAGGGATGGGCTTGCAGGACTGAAGGAGACGCGACGATGACGAGCTGGCCCTTCTCAGACGACAGCCTGCGCGCGATGTATGCCGGCGGTCGGGCGGATGCGACCGCCCGCCGTTTTGCCAGGCTGTGGGCGATCGTGTTCGCTCTCGGGCTGGCGCCGAAACGCTGGGTGACCCTTGAGGTCGTCGGCCGCCGCTCGGGGCGCCTTCGCAGGTTCCCGCTCGGGATGGCCGACTGGGGAGGCCATTGGTACCTCGTACCGATGCTCGGTGAGCAGTGCAACTGGGTGCGGAACGTGCGCGCCGCCGGTGGGATGGCGACGCTGCGACACGGGCGCGCCGAGCCGTGTCGACTCGTCGAGGTTGCCGTGAGCGAGCGCCCGGTGCTCATCAAGCGCTACCTCGAGAAGGTACCGGGGGCTCGCCCGCACATCCCCGTGGACCGCCACGCGCCCCTGGCCGAGTTCGAGGGGATCGCATCGCGCTACCCCGCCTTCCGGGTGGTCCCCGGCGGAACTGACGCCGCGGGCATCTCCGGCGCAGCCCCGGCCCACGTCCGACGTCGAGCGAGGGCGAGAACTGATCTGTGAGCCGTTCAGCCGGCGCCGACCCGGTGTCCGGGGTTCTCAGCCCGCCGGCTGCCGGCTCCTCATTCGACGCTGACGAGAGTGCCGATCGGGTCCTCGTTGAACACGACGGCTGCTGCCGCGAACGGTAGCTCCACGCAGCCGAGGCTTTGCGGGAAGCCATAGGCCCCGCGCAGGAAACCGTGCACGGCGTCGCCGCCGTTGAAGTAGGCGACATCGGGGATGCCGGGGTCGTCGTAGTAAGAGCCGTCCGGGTTGTAACCGCTCATCGTGGTCGAGAAGTAGCGGGCATAGACAGGGTAGGTGCCAAGCTCCGTCGGGGCCTCGGGAATGCCCGTGTTCACGGGAGTCTGGAAGATGACACGGCCGTCTCGCCACACGCTCAGGGTCTCGGGCAGAGCCGTCGAGACCTGGAGGTAATCGTAGGGGCTCGTACTGACCTGGCGGTGGGCAACCGATTCGAACATGTCCTCCCAGAAGGCCGGGGTGAGGACGGCATCGTCGTCGAGTCCATGATCGGACTCGAAGGCCATAACCGCCCCTTGCACGAGCACCGTATCCACGCCGGGCCGCCAGAGCGAGGCCAGCGAGGCCGGGATGTTGGAGTAGCGCCACGAGAAGCTGCCCGGCTGGGGAACCCGTGCGATCTCGTCGGAATGTCTCGCT
>DASPSK010000232.1:0-6601 GCA_035623975.1 Acidimicrobiales bacterium
CGCGACTGCAGCCCTGCGCGGCACGCTGGCAGCGACGACGCTCGCCCACGTTGCGGCCCGCGACGTGACAATCGCCGCGGGGGACTTCATCACACCGGCCGACTCACATCGGTCCGCCCGCCGGCTCTGAGGGCGTTCCGCCAATGGAGGCGGCCATCTCGGCTCCTCTGGCGCCGGCGCCTGAGGCGTCCTGGTCTGCTGGCGCGGACGGAGCGTCTCGCCCTCGGCCCTCGGCCGAGATCCGGTCGGCGTCTACGGACGGCCGTGCGCGAGCGAACGCCTGCCCGCACGCAGACGGGCCGCTTCCGCATGGTTTCAACCAGGCGAGGGTTGCCTGTGCACCCTGCGAGGCGCGCCTCTCATCTGTCGTGGTGGTCCCTCGGTCCATCGAGTGAGATCGTCCCGGTTCGTGCTCGGCCGGCCGAGCAGATACCCCTGCGCGGCGTGAACACCGAGGTCGCAGACGGCGGCGAGATCGCGGGGGCTCTCCACGCCCTCCGCGACGACCATCGCACCGAGGTCAAGGGAGAGCAGGACGAAAGCACTGACGGCGACCCGCCTGGCGTGATCGTCAGCGACTCCGTCCACGAGCGAGCGGTCCACCTTGATGAAGTCCGGTCGTAGCTCCACGATGTGGTGTAGGGAGGCGTAGCCGGCGCCGGCGTCGTCGATTGCGAGCCGTAAGCCGTTTTGTCGTAGTGGCGCCACGGCGTTGCGCAGGTCAGCGTACGAGTGGACGACGGACTGCTCGGTGATCTCGACGACAAGGCTCCCGAGCGGGAGGTCGTCGCGCTTTTGAGCACGCCCAGCCAGTTCCAAGAGCGCGCTTGGGCTGACATTCAGAGCCAGGAACTGCTCGGGACGGAGCCGCGGCAGGAGCTTCCAGGCCTCCCGGATCGCCAAGCGCTCGATCTCCAGGCCCAGGCCTACGTCCTCGGCGTCGGCGAAGGTCTGGTCGGGGCTACCGAACGGCGCAGGAAAGCGAGCGAGCGCCTCGACACCGAGGCAGTCACCGGTACCAAGATCGATGATGGGCTGGCAGGCGATGTCGACATTGTCCGTCTCGATCAGATTCCAGAAGTTGACGCTGAGCCGTTCGAGCCTGCGTTGCTCGTCCAGGTCGAAGACCATGAGTTCCGCCAGCATGGTCATGAAGCGCACGTCCCGCTCGCCGAGGGTGTGATCCGGGTTGTGGTCCATGCCGCAGAGCGTCCCGTAGAGGGTTCCGTCCGACAGCTGGAGGGGCACGCCGATGAAGGCGCCGATCCCGGCCTTCCTCGTCCAGGGCAGCTGGGCTAGGCGGGGGACAGCTGACGTATCGGGGATGAGGTTGGCAAGCTCGCCCGCCGTGAGCAGTTGGCTGTACGTGGCGTCGGCTGGGATGCCTTCGCCAAGCGTGACGTTGAACGAAGCGGCGTCTCCGGCGACTGCCCGACACGCCCACGTGTCGGCGCTCACCTCAGCCACGAAGACGACCTCGAGCCCTAGGTGACGATGAGCAAGCTCGACGACGCGGTCTAGCCCAACTCGCCCCTGCTCGAGGCCGAGCAGACTCTTTATCCTCCTCATCGCTGTTTCTAGGGCCATGCGCTTCCAAACGAACTCGGAGCTTCTGGTGTCTAGTTATCGGCGGAGGACGCGGACGCCTTGAGGGAGAGTGTGATATGTGGCAGCGTGACGACACTTGTCGACCGGTTCCTGAGCGGACGCCCCGGCTCGTGCACTCGTCCCGGAACGAGACGACGGCTACGAAGGCCTCAGGCTTTCCGCTGCGCTTGAGGTCTCGGCCGGCGACCTCGACTTGTTCAAGCCCGACTGGTGGTCTGTTTTCGACCAGATCGAGGAGCCTCCCGGCGGCAGTGGCCGAGTGCCTGCGGCGCCGGTCTCATATCTGCGATCACTTCGCGACAACCGCTATCCGGTCTGATGTGAGATTCATCCGCCACGGAAAGAGGCTCCCATGCCAGTGAAGGTTGCCCGCAGGCTCGAATCGGGCGAAATCGGGCGAAAGGGCTTCTGAAGACTTTCCTCACAGAGAATCGGTAGCAGCGTCGACCACCGATTACAGACTCGTGAACGAGGAGATCGCCTCGGCGAGTACCTTTCCGTGCACCATCACCAGCGTCAGGTGGCCTCCCGGCAGATCGACCAGCGAGCTGCCCGAGATCTTCTGGAGCTCGGCAGCGTCGCTTGCTGGCACAATCCGGTCACGCCGGGCCCGGATGATCAGCGTGCTGGCCTTAACCTGGGGGAGCAGCCCGCGACCGTCGAAGGACCTCGACGCCCGCCGCTGCGCCTCGAAGGCGTAGGACGGCTGGCCATCGGCCTTGCGCAACATGGGGATCCTTGAGACGAGGTCCATCATGAACCAGCGCCGAGAGAATCGGCGCGTCACCGGGGGCTTGGGCGCGGTGGCACACAGGATCAGATGGTCGACCAAGTCGGGACGGCCGGCCGCCAACTGGAGAGCGATCTTCCCTCCCATCGAGTAGCCCACAACGTCTGCGATCGCGACCCCGAGTGTGCCGAGCAGCCCGGCGACGTCGTCTGCCATCTGCTCGATGCTGTATTGACCTGTCGGCTTGTCGCTCCGCCCGCCTCCTCGTGGATCGAGCACGACGACCCGATGGAACGTAGCGAGAAGCGGGACCACGCTGAAGAAGAGCCTCGTGTCGGCTCCGAGACCCGGGATCAGCAGGATAGGCGGCCCGTCCCCGTGCACCTCGTAGTAGAGCTTGATGTCACCGACCTGGGCGTACGGCATAGCGACCTCTCGAGCTCGACGTGCCCTCTCGTCCCAGCGTCAGAATCAGACGGTGTCGGCATTCTGAGCTTAGTGACCGGGGGTGAACCTGGTAGTGACGGGGTGAAGCTGTTAGACACGGGGTGAACCTCGCTCGGCTACTGGGGAATGCCTTGCGCCCACTCCCGAACAACGCCCTCGAGAGACCTGACGACCGGGCCGCCTCAATCGCCATGCCGATGGCTGTCGCGACGAGCGCAGTGCCGACGTGACGCCGAAAGACTGCACCGGACGCCTGCGAACGCTCAATCCTGTTCATCAGGGTGGTTAATTGAACGACACCGAACTCCGCTGAACGGGCGGCCGGCGACTGGGGTCAAGAGGCCCCGGGTTCAAATCCCGGCAGCCCGACCAGGAAAGCGTAGTTCACAGGTCCAATCGGGACCGGTACTGCGGTCCTTCACGGTCACGGCTCGCATTCAGATCGGCTCCGACACGGCACCTGGTCTCGTTCCGTGCGCCCAGCGCGGCCGCACAAGGCCGGTACGGTCGCGGCTCGCACTCAGATCGACTCCTCGTTCCGCGCGCCGAGTTGAACTAGGACGTGCCAGTCAGGCACTTGCCTTGGCCGGCCTGTCGCCGAAGAGTGAGAATAAGTCGGGCCCGTACCGAGCAATCGTCACGGGACTCACTCAATCGGCATGACGCGATCAGGACAGCTTCACCGTACCTGTGCCCGTCAGGCGGGGGAGACCCAACGACTTGCAAGTGTTGCGGACTCCCTGCTCGGTCATGTCCGTGTAGGCGGCTGCACTCGAGAGCGCGCCGTGGTCGCTGCCTGCAAAGGAACCCGTCACGGAGGCCGTGCCCCCGCTGTTGGGGAACACGAACCCGACGTCACCGGCGCGGTTGGACTCGATGGCGTGGCCCGAGAAGGTAACCGTGCTGCTCGCAATTGAGCTCGGGGTCCACCGCGCCGTCCACGTCGGGTGCCCCCCCGCAGGGTTCGATGTCTTGAGGGCCGCGCAGGCGTTGGACGCGAGGTGAATCGTCAGCGTGGAGCTGGCGCCGGTCACTTTGGAAACGTTCGACCCGCTTGTCGTGCACGTGGAAGCGGCGATCGCGATCGTCACCGTCTCAGGGCTCTTGCCACCCTTTCGCAGTGGCGGGTCGAACGTCACCGTGCCGGTCCCCGAGCAGGTGATGCTGCCGGTGGCGACCGTCGGGGCACTCGTCGACGTACTGATGGACGTCGAGCTGCTCGTGGTGGACGCCGAACTGCTCGTCGTGGACGTCGAGGTGCTCGGGCTCGAGGAGCACGCGGCGAGCCCGAGCGACAGCGCCAAGCCGACCAGAAGGAACTTGGGGATGCGACGAAGCGCACCCACGACGACCGACACAGTTGACCCCACACCTGGGTTCTCCACGTTGCAAATGTGCACCGTGCGCAATACTCCGACTAGGGCCGTTCGTCCTATCCAGTTGCGCCCGCGGGCGCTCGGACCCTCACCGTCACCCGGGAGCCCTCCGCCCGGGGCCGGGTCGGAGTCGCTCAAGAAAGGTCCTCCCCGTGCCGATAAGGGGGTATGGTGCCGAGCTCGGGCAGGACGAGGTGAGCGTCAAGGCGAGTGAGGAGCGGTGCCGCGTGTGCGACGCCGACGTCCTGTTCTTGAGCACGTGCCCGTTCTGCAGCACACCGGTGGGCGAGACGAGTGCACCCACTCCAGTCGCAGTACCCGTTGCGACGACGCCGCGTCCCGCCGCCGCAGCCCGGGCGGTGTCTCGCGGGACCGTACCCGAGGAGCTGACGCGGGCATGGGACCGGAGCAAGGAACGGGCGAAGCCGCCTCGGCGCGACTCGGGCCGCGCCCGAACGGAAGCCTCCGGAACCAAGCGTGCCGCTTCGAAACCGGCCGCCAAAGCCTCCGCACCAAAGCGTGCCGCTTCGAAACCCGCCGCTCCACGGAAGAAGCCAGCACCCGACGGCACCACGGCTGCGCCGGCTTCTCGGGCGCCGGCGCCTTCGACAACCACCGCCACCCCAGTGCCGGTGTTGGACGACTTCGCGCCCCTCGCACTTTGGAGCACCACCCCGCCCGCGGCCGTCCCGGCCGAGAGGCACGAATCACCACAGACCTCCTCGGATCTCAGCAGCTGGACGATTGTGCCTCGCCCCTGGCGCCGTCGAGCCGCTCTGCGCCGCGCGCAACTCCGCTGGGTACTCGTGATGGTGACCTTGCTCGCCGTCGTCGGCGGGGGCGCCATCATGGCCGTCACGATGACCAAGTCCGCCCCGCCTGTTTGGGCGCCGCCCGCCTATGAGCCGGGAACCGCGCAACTCTACGACGCCGGGGGTGGTTGGACCTTCGCAGCCGAGTTCCCATCTGCGCCCGCCGTGGAGCGCGTGCCTTCCTCCCTCGACGGCAAGCCGTACACGGCGACGGTGTACTCGGCTGTCTCGCTCAGCGCGACGATGACCGTGGGTGTCTACCCGTTCCCCCTTGGACCGTCCTCCCTCGGCCAGACGATGAGCGCCCGAGGCTTCCTCCGGCGTGAAGTGACGGGGTCGGGCTTCTCTCCCGCGAACGGGCTGTTGCGACCCACCAACTCCGCCACGCTCCAGGGCCTCCCCGGACTGTGGCTTGCCACCAGCTTCGACGGAGGGAACTCGGCGTCCTTCGGCGTGATCGTCCTTGACGGCCACGTCGCCTACGAAGTCGTCGTGACCGGACCTGCGACCACCGTCAACACCAGCTTCCGCCAAGTCCTGCACACGTTCCGGATCATCGACCAGGGCCGGGCGATCGTGAAGTTCTGAGCGGCGCATCTCACGGCACGTCGCGCCATCAGATCTCGAAGAAGCAGGCGCCTGCGATAATCGGGCGCGTGATTCGGCCACGGCGGCACGCACGGAGACGACTGTCCCGCTGGGATTGGCCGCTCCTGGCGGTGATGTTCATGTTCATCGGATACGCCGTCGCGATTCTCATCGAGCGAGGCGAGGGCGGCCACGCAGCGTTGCCGGGGTGGCCCCTCGTGCCGCTGGGCGCGGTTGAGCTCCTTCTCTGGGTCGCCAGCGCCCGCGAGTCACGGCGTGCACGCGTCGGTCGTGGCACGCGGGGCCATCAGTAAGATCACAGCTTGACCACCGGCTGGCTGCGACCTCACGGCCAACCCGACGCTGAGCACGGGATAGTCACACGTAGGATGACCGCGGAGTTTCCGGAAGCCGGATCTGACCCGACGGTGACACAACTCCGCACGAGGAAGGACAGAGAGCGGAGGGCATGACCAGCCGTAAGGGCCCGATCGTCCTGGATTTGCGCGACGTGGGTCTCAATCACAGAGGCGTCGCTCGAGCACTCCGGGAGATCGGTACGCGGCTGTTGCTGCTTGACCCTGGGCGGTACCGCGCAGTCTGTTCCGCTGTCAGCCTGCCGCTGCTGCACGGGATTGACTCCGGCCGGCTGACGGTCGTTTCGAAGCATTCGCAGGCCGTCTTTGAACAGGTGACCTTGCCGATGATCGCCACTCGACTCCGGGCTTCCGCCGTCTACAGCCATCGCGAGTGCGGCGCGTTGTGGGGACCGCCGCTCCTGTTGCACGTCACCGAGGACCCCGAGATCCGATGGTCCAGAGAGCCCATGCGGCTCATTGCGCCGGACGGAAAGATCGGGCGCGAAATCGCTCGGCGTGGTTACAGCCGGCTGGTCATGAATCGAGCCTTGCGTCGGGCTCGCGTGGTCACCTCGACGCACGTTACCGCCGAGGATCTGGAGCGCTCGCACCACCTGCCCGCAGAGCGCGTCACCGTCGTCCCCCTCGGGGTCAACCTCGAGCAGTTTCGTCCACTCGGGC
>DASPSK010000323.1:0-2283 GCA_035623975.1 Acidimicrobiales bacterium
CGGTCCGGCGGCCGTAGGCCCGTGCTGCTCCGATGCCACGACGCCCCGGGGGAGGCGAGAGCGCTCGTGGACCGCGTCCTCCACAGCCACGAGCAGGGGATGGCCCTGCGCGACCAGGCGGTGCTCGTGCGGGCGGCCCACCACAGCGACCTCATCGAGCTCGAGCTCACGGCCCGGCGGGTGCCCTTTCGCAAGTACGGCGGGCTGCGTTTCCTCGAGGCGGCTCATGTGAAGGACTTCGTCGCTGCGCTCCGCATCCTCAACAACCCGGCCGACGACCTCGCCTGGTTCCGCTTGCTGCGGCTGCACGACGACATCGGTCCCGCCCGGGCGCGCCAGCTCCTCGGTGTCCTCGAAGCTCGCAAGGGGACGGCCGTGGCGGAGTGGTCGCAGGCGGTCGCCGCCGCCCCCGCCCGCTCCCGCCTGGCGCTCGGACGGACCTTCGAGGGGCTGGCAGAGGCGCGGCGGCTCGAGGGCACGGCCGCCAGGGTGGAGGCGGTCCGCGCCCTCCTGCAACCGCTCGTCCTCAGCTCCTATGCCGGCGGGGCGGCCCGGGCCGAGGATCTCGAGCGGTTGGCGGCGGCGGCCGCAGCGTCCGGCGACCTCTCCGCCTGGGTGGCGGAGCTCACCCTCGACCCACCGCTATCGACGGGCGACCGCGCCGGGCCACCGCATCGCGACGAGGACTACCTCGTCATCTCCACCGTGCACTCGGCCAAAGGCCTCGAATGGACGGCCGTCCACCTGCCGCACCTCGTCGACGGGGCCTTCCCCTCCGACATGGCGCTCACTTCGCCTGCCGGCCTCGCCGAGGAGCGCCGGCTCTTTTACGTGGCCACGACCCGCGCGCGGGATCAGCTCATCCTGTACTCACCCTTGCGCATGCCCCATCACCGCCGCGGGCGGGACGACCGGCACGGCTTTGCGGCCGCCAGCCGCTTCCTCGACATGGCCGCTCTCGCGACGCTCGACACGCAGGAGCAGGTGCCCGTCCGCTCACCGGTGCCGCGCGGGTTCGCCGCGAGCGCGATCGCCGTCGACCTGGATCCGCTCTGGGGGTGAGGGGAGGCTGAACGGAGGCGGCAAGCGGTCCGCCGGGCTCAGGCCTGCGTCCGAGGAGCCTCGCCGTCGGGGCGGAGCGTGAGGGCACAGGAGTTGATGCAGTACCGCTGGCCGCCCGGACCGGGGCCGTCGGGGAAGACGTGGCCGAGGTGGCCCCCGCAGGCGCGGCAGCGCACCTCCGTCCGCTCCATGAACAGGCTGCGGTCCCGGTGCAGCGTGACGGCTTCGGCCACCTCCGGCTCGGTGAAGCTCGGCCAGCCCGTGCCCGAATCGAACTTGGTGGCGGAAGAGAACAGCGCCGCCCCGCAGCCTGCGCAGTGGAACATGCCGTCCTCATGGTTGTCCCAGTACGCGCCCGTGAAAGCTCGCTCCGTGGCGCCCTGGCGGAGAACGTCGTACTGGGCGGGCGTCAGCTGACGGCGCCACTCCTCGTCGCTCTTGCCGACAACGGGCTCGGCCGCCTCGGCCGAGCGTGCCTCTCGCTTGATCATGTTGTGTAGTCCTCCTGGGAACGGCCGCGTTACACCTCTCACCGACTCGCCCATCACGGACCGTAGCGGTCAGACGGGCCGCGCCGGCTCCTGGAGTGCGGCGTCGGGGTGGCGGGGCGGGCTCTCAGCTGGGCCGGCCCCTCAGCGCCCGGTAGCGACGGACGAGCTCGGCCGTCGAGGCGTCTAGACCGGATAGATCCGGCGGCGTGGCGGCCGTCAAGGTGGGGGCGAGCTGCTTGGCCATGACCTTGCCGAGCTCCACACCCCACTGGTCGAACGAGTCGATCCCCCAGATCGCCCCTTCGGTGAACACGGTGTGCTCATAGAGGGCGACCAGCTGGCCGAGCACCGAGGGGGTGAGCTTGGGAGCGAGGATCGTCGAGCTCGGGCGGTTGCCGGGCATGACCTTGTGGGGAACGATCGCCGGCGCCGTTCCGTCTGCGGCCACTTCCTCGGCCGTGCGCCCGAAGGCCAGCACGGAGCTCTGGGCGAAGCAGTTCGCCACGAGCAGGTCGTGCTGCTCGCCGAGGGCGTGGTTGGGCTCGGCGAAGGCGATGAAGTCGGCGGGCACGAGTTTCGTCCCCTGGTGCAGCAGCTGGTAGAAGGCATGCTGGCCGTTCGTGCCCGGCTCGCCCCAGTAGATCTCGCCCGTCTCGTAGCCCACCGGAGAGCCGTCGAGGCGGACCGACTTGCCGTTCGACTCCATCGTCAGCTGCTGCAGATAGGCGGG
>DASPSK010000150.1:0-4098 GCA_035623975.1 Acidimicrobiales bacterium
TGCCCCGTCGCGTCGGCGTCCCGCTCCAGACGCCTGCACGCGAGAGCGTCAACCCGGGCGGTGTGGCTCCGCTGATCATCATCCACGAGTAAGGCGAGGCTCCGCCCGCCGCACGGAAGCCGGACCTGTAGGCAACACCCACTTTTGCCTGTGGCAGCAACTTCGTCGTGATCGCAAGGTTGTCAGCCGCCGGCACGTTGGCATCGCCGGACAGCTGCGGATCGTGGTGGAACTCCGGCCAGGCGCCCGCTTCGGTCACGTCGGATCCATTGGAGCCGAGGACCTCGAAGTGCTCGATGACGGCATGTTGGGTGCTGGCTGCACCGCTGTAGCCGGCGACCGTGATGCCGATGGTGCCGTTGGGGTCCTCGGTCACGAGAGGTGAGTTCTGCAGGCCGACGGAGTGCTCCAAGGTCTGCACGATCCTCCCGGTCTTGCCGTCGAGGATGAACGCACCCGCGGTCGAGGGGACGATGACGTCCTGGTAACCGTTCCCGAGGTTGGTGGTCACCACGCCGCCGATGACGATCCCGGGCACCTGGGTCTCCCAGTGAACGTAGCCGGTGAGCGAGTTGAGGCAGTACACGTAGCCGTTCTGTGTTCCCTCGATCACCTGCAGGTGCCCGTTGCCGAGCACATCGGCGAGCGCCGGGCTGCTCGTCGTGGCCCCGTCGAGGGTGGTCTGCCACGCGCGGTGGCAGGCACTGTTGATGGCGATGACGTCGTCGGTCGTCGACCGGTCCGGCCGCTCGGTGCTCGTGCCGACGACGATGCCGGGTTGGCCATTGAGGATGTCGCCCACGGCGGGCGAAGAGTCCACGCCTTGATCCGTCGTGTACTCGCAGTAGAGCCCGGCGTTCGGCTGGGCGAGGTGACCGCGGTTGCCGGTCTCCTGGAGGATGCGGATCTGACCGCCGTTGATGTACGTCGTGTGGAACACCGTGCCCGCGGTGGTGTTGCCACCCTCGATGATCTGATTCTGACCGTTGCCCTCGACATCGGCCACGGCCGCGGTGGAGAAGTTCGTGTCAGCCTGGAACCACGGGAATCCCCTCAACCGGGTCCCGCTCGAAGCGTTGAACAGATACGTGTTCTGCCCGAGGGACGGGCCGACGAGGGCGTCCTGGGACTGCAGGCTGCCGACGGTGAGACCGGCGGCTACGCCGGCGTCCTTCACGGGGTCGGAGGCGGGATTGACGGCGTACCTGAACCATCTGACCGAGCCGTTGGAGTTGATCGCCTCATAGCCCCCGCCGTGCTCACCGGCCCAACCAATGCCGAAGTACACGACCCCGTCGAAGCTCGACGGGGAGGAGTCGACCCCGATGGGGCCGTTGGGTCCCTGCGTCGTGATCGCCCACGCCCGCCTCCCGTTGGAGAGGTAGACGGCGAACACGTGCCCCGACCGGTCGCCTACGACAGCCGCCGGCCCGTTGGGAAGCTCGGCGAGCACCGGCGAGGAGAGGGCAAAGGGGCGATGGTCGCTCGGGAAGGAGTCCGTCCACACGAGGGTGAAATTGACGCGAGCGGCCGAAGCTGGCTGGGCTCCGGCGACCCCGTCTCGACCCGTGATGGAGACTGCGGCCGCCGCCGTGGCGGCGAGGGTTGCCGACGCTGTGATCCGCCCGAGGCGCCGTGCACGTCCGCCGGCCCTGCGGGAGGCGCTGCGGTCGGGGCTGCTGATGCTGCGATTCCATACACCCGTCATGCGTAATTCATCGGCTCCAGACAGCGGTCACTTGAGGCCCTGAGAGCGTCCACGGATCCATCCTGAGCAGGTGAGAGACGGCTCGGCGCCGCCGCCGTGACGCCATAATGCCCCGAGGCCTCCGACGACCGTCGGATTCTCAGCCCAGACGGTCGAGAGAGTCTCTGCCAGCTGCCCTCAGGCGGTCACCCGCCGCCTCCCGGGGCGCCACCTCGAGGAAGTCGTAGCGCCTGGCGCCACTCATGTGGAGGCGGTACTGCGCGGTGGTCCGCAGGACCCCGAAGCCATAGCGGACGCTCCGGCGGAAGTTGATGGAGGAGGAGTCCGCCTCGTAGCGGGTCGGGCAGGAGAGCTCACCGATGCTCGCCCCGAAGGCGACCGCCTGGGCGATGATCTGGTTGTCGAAGACGAAATCGTCAGAGTTGCGCTCGAAGGGCAGCGATTCGAGCAAGCTCCGGCTGTAGGCCCGCAGCCCGGTGTGGTACTCCGAGAGCTTCTGGTGCAGGACAAGGTTCTCGCACAAGGTGAGCACGCGGTTGGCCACGTACTTGTAGCGCGGCATGCCGCGGGCGATGGAATTCTGGGCGAGGATGCGCGACCCGAGCACGAACTCGTACTCGCCGTAGGCGATCATGGCCGCCATGGCCGGCACGAGCAGCGGCGAGTACTGGTAGTCGGGATGGACCATGACAACGACGTCGGCGCCGAGATCGAGTGCGGCCGTGTAACAGGTCTTCTGGTTCGCCCCATAGCCGCGGTTGCCCGCGTGGCGGATCGACTTCAGTTCGAGCTCTTTGGCTTGTTCGAAGGTGTCGTCGGTGCTGGCGTCGTCGACGAGGAGAATCTCGTCTACGACGGCTCGATCGAGCTCGGCCACCGTCCGCTTGAGCGTCTCACCGGCGTTGTAGGCAGGAAGAACCGTGATGATCCGCTTCCCGTTGAGCACCGTGCGAGTGTAGTCGGGCGCCCGCGAAACTGAAGTCGGCGCGACGGCGGTGCATAGTAATCTCGCCCCCGTGCTCGCCACCCGCAGCGCGGCTGCCGAGTCGACCTCGGAACCGCGCCTGTCACGGCGGTGGAGCTGGTCTTTGGTCGTCGAGAGCGTCTCGGTGCTGGCCTCGCCCTTGCTCGTGTTCCTCGTGCTGAAGGTGCGCGGCATGGCGCCGGTTGACCTGCCCGACCCGAGCATGCACACGATCTACATCGTCGATCCCGCCGACATGTTCACCCGCTACATGGCTGCTTTGAGCCCGACGGCGCACTTGCGCGAAGGCGCCCAGGCGGGGTTCCTCGTCGTGGCACGTCTTGCCTATCTGGCCTTTGGAGCCGTACCCGGGTTCTTCGTGACCCGCTACCTCTTCGCCCTCATCGCCATCGTGCCCGCCTACGTGCTCGTGCGACGGATGTACGGCATCCCGGCAGGCGCTCTCGCCATCGTCGCCCTCCTCAGCTCACCTGTCATCATCACGGCGTGGGGGACCGACTACCCCGATTCGGCGGTCGTCTCCTACGTCGTCGGTGCCGTCGCCTGCCTGGCGATCCCCTGCCGGGACCGGTGGAGGCCGTGGTGGCTGGCGGCGGCCGGTGTCCTGCTCACTCTCGCCGTCTGGTCTCATGGGATGGGCCTCGTGCTGGCCGCCGCCACGATCGGCGTCTACCTCGTGGTGCGACGCTTGCGCGACCGGGAGCACCTCGGCCGCGACATCGTCCGTCTCGTCGCCATCGGGGCGTCCGTCACCCTCCTGTTGATGCTCGCCTCCCTCGTCCTCCTCGGCCAATTCGACTTCATCCGGCCGACCATCCTCGCCGCCATCTACCTGAGCAAACCGCCGCAGGTGGCGGCCTTCCATTCCAGCAACCCCAGATGGATCCTCTACGTCGCTTATCTCCTGGTCCCGCCGTCGGTCATCGCGGCGTTCTGGGCGGTGTTCGCCCGCAAGCTCGCGCACATCCCGACGCCCCAGCTCTTCGTGGGTCTTGCGTGCACGGGGCAGGTCGCCGTCTTCGCCCTCCTGCAGTTCTTCGGTGACGTCGAGACACTCGAGATGCACTTCTTCTCCTCCACGCTCTGGGGCGTGGTCTGCCTCACGCTGGCCGTCACCCTGGCCGAGCTGGGCAAGCCCCTTTTCGCCAGCCCGTGGGCGCGTTGGCTGCCGGCCCTGCTTCTCGTTGCCGTCCCGCTCGCGTACGAGAGAGCGCCGGCCGTGCCTGCATTCGGCTGGCTGCCCGCTGGCCTCGCTGTGGCGGTGATCCCGGTCGTTCTCGCCGGGGCGATGCGGCTCGGGATCCGCGGAGGCGGGGCGCACCCGGCGGCCCGCCTCGCCCTCGGCTCCGCCATAGCGTTCGTCGTCGTCGGCATGGCTGGATCCCTCCTCGTGCTCACCGTGGCG
>DASPSK010000358.1:0-24962 GCA_035623975.1 Acidimicrobiales bacterium
CTGGCCGGGCTCGTGCACCGCCTCGACGACGTCACCCGGCTCGAGGCTCGGCGGGAGGCGCTCGAGCGGGAGGTCACCGGCGCCGAGAGCGCCCTTGAGAGCGCTCTCGGCGCCGGTGAGACGGGCGAGCGGCTGCGCGAACGGCTTGCTGGCGGCGATGTGCTGGCGTGGGCGAGTGAGCGGGAGGAGCTCGAGCCTGCGATCGACGGGCTGCGGCAGGCGGAAGAGGACACGGTGCGCCGCCACCAGTCCCTTGCCGAGGAGATGCGGAGGCTGGGCGCGTCTGACCGCATCGCCGACCTCGAGCGCCGCCAGGAGGCCCTCGAAGTGGAGCTCGACGCGGTCCTGCGACGCTACCTCGTCCTCGGCACGGCCCGGGCGCTGCTACAACGGACCTTGGCGCGCCACGAGCGGGAGCGGCAGCCGGCGGTCGTGGCAAGAGCAGCCGCTCATTTCGCCCGCGTGACCGCGGGCCGCTACGTCGCCCTGCTCGCCGACGCCGGAATCGACGGGCGACAGACGATCAGAGTGATGTCAGCCACCGGTGAGATCGTCGACGCCACCAGCCTCAGCCGTGGCACGATCGAACAGCTCTACCTCTGCCTGCGTCTTGGCTTGGCGGACTCCTTCGCCGAGCGCTCCGTGTCGCTCCCCATCGTGCTCGACGACGTGCTCGTGAACTTCGACCCGGAGCGGGCGCGGGCGGTGGCGGCCGAGCTGGCCGAGACGGCCCGGTCGCACCAGGTCGTGTTTCTCACCTGCCACCCCCACCTGGCCGAGACGGTCTTGCGGGCGGGGGCTCACTCCGAGGCGGAGTCTCAGCTGATCCAGCTCGGGCGGCTGGGTGAGCGCGCCGGGAGGGCCGAGCAGCTCGCACTGGCCGCTCTGACGGCGTTGCCGGACCTGCCCGAGCACCGCGGCACGGCTGTCGAGGCGGAGACGGCGACAACCGAGCGCCCGCTGCCGAGCTTCCGGCCGGCGGCGGGCGAGGCGCCCATGAGCTCGTAACGCGACGTATCGTCCGGCATGGCCCACACCCGGAAGGAGTGGCACGACGCCATCTTCCGGCGGGCGAGCGAGGCCGAGCGGCCCCGTGCGGCCGCCGTGACGCTGTCGGGCTTCCTCGGCGCCATCATCCTCGTGGTGGGTTGGAGCGGCGGTCATGCCCACAACCGCGTCCTCGTCACCCTCGGAGCAGTCCTGCTCCTCGCCGCCGTCGTGCAGTTCGCCCTCTTCGTGCGCCGGCGACTGCACAGCTCGGCTTGACGGGCTGGGCGGATGGTCGAGTACGAGACGCGATGACCGGGACGACTCCTGGGAGAGCTACGCCGCCCGGGCGGCACAGCCTCAGAAGTGTGTCAGGCAGTACGGCGGCCGATCGTTGGCGAACATCCGGCTCATGGCCGCGATCGCACCCTCCGACGACGGTGCGATCCGGCCCACGTCGGCCAGGGCCAGCGGCGAGACTCCGCCCAGGTAGATGCTCGCGAGGGCGGACGCGTCCAGCTCCACGTCCGCCTGGCGCGGCGTCGACGACACCTCGGCCGTCCCCCCGTCCTCGGAGACGACGAGGCGGTAGCAGCCCGAGTTCCAGGGGCAGAAGTGGTCGTCGAGACCGAGAACGAGATCGCCGGCGCTGGCGTACCGCCGAGCACGAAGGCACGTCGCCACGTCGACGAGCCGGATCCAGGCGTGGTCGCCCAAGAACGTGCAGCGGAGCTGACGAGGGTCTGCCAGCAGCCACTTGATGGCCTCGTCGACGGGTCGGCTGCGCGCCACCAGCTCGACGGTGAGATCGATCCCTAGGAGGAAGTCCCACAAGGCGACGTAAGAGCCCGGTGTGAGGGCGCAGAGCTCGTGCACGAGCACCCGGCGGGGGCCATGCGCCGGCGGCTCCATCGAGACGACCTCGTAGGCCGCATAGCCGTCGAGATGGTCCGCCTCCTCGTAGACGGCGTAGAAGCGCCGACTGAGATCCTCTCCTCCCGGCTCTCCGAGGGCTTCCAGGTAGTCGATCTCGCCCCGCTCGAGCTCGCCGGCCCGCGTCGGCCAGTAGGCGGCGTAGATGGCCGGGAAGGCGTCCGCGGCCTCGTTGCGGCCGATCAAGCGCACCTGCCCGGATGCGAAGTCGCGGGCGGGCCGGGCGAGGCGGGCGACGCGTTTGTCGAGCGCGTAGGTCGAGGCGAACGTGGCCTGCCCGTAGCCGAAGCGACCGTAGATGCCCCCCTCGCTCGCCGTCAGCACGGCCACGGCCTCCCCGCGGTCGCGCAGGTCGTCGAGCTGGTAGCGCATCAGCGCCCGCAAGCGCCCTTGCCTGCGATGGGAGGGAAGGACGGCCACCGCCACGACCATGGCGGCGGGCACACCCCCGAGGCCGGGAACGGTCATCCTGCTGGCGTCCGAGGCGGCCGTGCCGACCAGGGCACCGTCGTCACGCGAGGCGGCGATGCGCTCGAGGTTCATCGCTTTCGTGATGAGCTCCTCGACGCCCTTGGACATGCGGGCACCGAAGGCGGCAGCGTCGATGGCGAAGAACGTCTCGATCTCGTCCTCGCGCAGAGGGCTCACCGGGAGCACCGGCGAGGTGGTGCGGCTCACGTCCTCGGGGGCCATGAGGCGAGTCTGTCACGATCGTCGGGGGCCACGGCCCAGCCCGCCTCCCGACAGCCGGGCGACGGCCGCGCGCCTCCCAGGCCTCAGCGTCAAGGTCGGGCGGCTCAGCTGTTCGGTTGCGGGGTTGCCCGCTCCTGCTCGATCGTCTGGCGGATCAGCTCCACGCGGACCTCGCTCGCGTTCACGTCCTCGCCCTGCTCGGCGACGAGCGCCTGCCGATCTGCTTCGGCCTCGGCGGCGGCGCCGGCGTCGGCGGCCGCCAGCCGCGCCTCGATGCCCTCGGCCACGAGGCGCTCGGCTTCGGCCACGAGGGCCTCCACCATCTCGTCCTCCGGTACGACGCGGACGATCTGGCCCTTGATGAACAAGTGGCCGCGCTTGCGACCGGCGGCGATCCCGAGATCGGCCTCTCGCGCCTCGCCCGGCCCGTTCACGACGCAGCCCATGACGGCCACTTGGATGGGCAGCTTGCGGTCCTCGAGGGCGGCCTGGGCCGCCTTGGCGACGCCGATGACGTCGATCTCCGCCCGGCCGCAGGATGGGCAGGCAATGAGGTCGAGGCCCTTGCGCTCCCGCAGGCCGAGCGCCTCCAGCAGCTGCCGGCCGGCGCGGGCCTCCTCGACAGGATCGGCCGTGAGCGAGTAGCGGATGGTGTCGCCGATGCCTTCGGCAAGGAGAGTGGCGATGCCCGCCGTCGCCTTCACCAGCCCGGCGGGCGGTGGGCCCGCCTCGGTGACACCCAGATGGAGCGGGTGATCAAAAGTCTCCGAGGCGAGGCGGTAAGCCTCGATCATGAGGGGCACGTTGGAAGCCTTCACGGAGATCTTGACGTCGTGGAAGTCGACTTCGTCGAAGTAGGCGAGCTCCATGCGAGCCGACTCGACGAGGGCCTCCGGGGTCGCGCCCCCGTAGCGCTTGTACAGGTCGGGGTGCAGTGAGCCGGCGTTCACCCCGATGCGGATGGGGACGCCGCGGTCGCGGGCCTCAGCGGCAATCTGCTTGATCTCCTCCGGCTTGCGGAGGTTGCCAGGGTTGAGCCGCAGCCCGTGCACCCCTGCTTCAAGCGCCGCCAGCGCCATCTCGTGATGGAAGTGCACGTCGGCCACGATGGGTACGGGCGAGCGGGGCACGATCCGCGCCAGGCCCTCGGCGGCCGCCTGCTCGTTGCACGTGCAGCGCACGATGTCGGCCCCGGCGGCGGCGAGGGCGTACACCTGGGCGAGGGTGGCCTCCACGTCCGCCGTCTTCGTGATCGTCATCGACTGGACCGTGATGGGGGCGCCTCCGCCGACGGCGACGTTGCCGACCCTGATCTGACGTGTCTTGCGGCGTTCAGACGTCGCTACCGCAGGCCGTGCCATGCTCCCGAGACTACCGGCCGCAGGGGGAATCCGGAGACGGTCCGGTCTCGTGACGCGCGGCGGCCCGCAAGGGGCGCGGCCGCTCGCCGCCCGTCAACCGCCCGTGAGGTGGACCGGATGGAGGATGTTCGAGTAGAGCGCCCCGATCCCGACGATCACGATGAAGGCCAAGAAGATGTAGGAGAAGGGAAGCAGCTTGGCGACGTCGGCGTGGTAGGGGCGCCCGCGACGCGAGCGGAGCCGTTCGTAGACGGCGATCGCCACGTGGCCGCCGTCAAGCGGCAGCATCGGCAGGAGGTTGACGATGCCGACAAAGAGGTTGACGAAGGCCAGGAAGACGAACAGCGAGGAGATGCCGAGGCTGTAGAGCTGGGAGCCCAGCTGCACGGCGCCGAGGATCGAGATGATCTGACCCTGCGAGGACCCGCCACCCGAGCCCGTCGCCCCTGCGGCGGCACACGGGTTGCTCGGGGCGCTCGTGCCCCTGCCCGCCGTGGCCACCTGGTGACCGAATGCCCGCAGGCCGCTCAGCGAGAAGAAGTGGCCGAGGCCCGCGAACGTGGCGCTCACGAGTGAGCCGAAGTCGCTCGCCGCCTTCGGGATCGAGTCGAAGGGACCGTAGGCGACCTGGCGCGTGAGAGAGAGCTCGACACCGATCTCGCCTCTCGTGTGGTGCTTGAGCACGCCGTTCGAACACGAGGACACAGATGAGGGAGCCGGAGTGACGACGACATGCACGAGCCGGCCGCTCCGCAGCAGGGTGATGCGCAGGGGTTTGCCGGCGCTCGGACCGATGAGGGCGGTGAGGGAGGCATACGTCGAGGTCGGGTGGCCGTCGACCGACACGAAGATGTCGCCGGGCTTCATCCCGGCTTTGGCCGCCGGGGCCGGGTGGCCGCCGATGTCGAAGAGGCTGGAGACCGTCGGCGCGCTCGTGACGGGAATGCCGAGGAAGGCGAAGACCGACCACAGGAGGCCAAGGGCGAGGAGGAAGTGCACGAGCGAGCCGGCGCTCGCCACGAGCACCCGCTTAGGGAAGCTCGCCTGGCGGTAGCTGCGGGGCTCGTCCTCCTCGGCGACGTCCTCGAGCATCGTCATACCGACGATCTTCACGTAGCCGCCCGCTGGGATCGCCTTCACGCCGTAGGTCGTCTCCCCGCGGACGACAGACCACAGCCGCGGGCCGAAGCCGAGGAAGTACTCGGTCACCTTCATGCCGCTCAGCTTCGCCGTGACGAAGTGACCGAGCTCGTGCAGCATGACCATGGCGAAGATCGCCAGCACGACGACGAGCACTCCGACGGCGTGAAAGGCGATGGCGACGAGCACGAAGGCCGCGACGACGAAAAGCAGCTTGGCCAGCGCCGGCAGCAGTCTCGGATCCTGAGGGCGCCCCGCGGCGCCGCCGCCGGCGACGCCCGAGCTCAAGCGGCCCTCTCCCGCCGGTCGACCGCCATTCGGGCGGTCGACCGCGCCTCGGCGTCGACGGCCAGCACGTCCTGCACGCTCAACAGCTTGCTCGAGACGTGGGCCTCGAGGGTATCGGCCACGACGTCGGCGATGCCCCCCCACGAGAGCCGGCCCTCGAGGAAGGCGGCGACGGCGACCTCGTTGGCGGCGTTCAGGCAGGCGGGGGCGCTCCCGCCCGCGCGCCCGGCGGCGTAGGCGAGGCCCATGCATCTGAAGGTCTCGTAGTCGGGCGGCTCGAACTCGAGGATGTGCGGGCGGGTCCAGTCGAGGGCCCCGAAGGCGGCGTCGAGCCGGGACGGGTAGCCGAGGGCATACCCGATCGGCAGGCGCATGTCGGGCTTCGAGAGCTGGGCGAGCGTCGCCCCGTCGCGGAATTCGACCATGGAGTGCACGATCGACTGCGGGTGGATGACAACGTCGATCTGATCGTAGGAGAGGCCGAAGAGCTCGTGCGCCTCCAGCACCTCGAGCCCCTTGTTCATGAGGGTGGAGGAGTCGACCGTGATCTTCGGGCCCATCTTCCAGGTGGGGTGGGCAAGGGCTTCGGCGACGCTGACGTTCGTGAGCTGTTCCAGCCGCCGACCCCGGAAGGGGCCGCCGCTCGCGGTGAGGACGATGCGGGCGACCTCCTCGGCCGACGTGCCCAGGCACTGGTGGATGGCGCAATGCTCGGAGTCGACAGGGATCAGCTCGGCTCCCGGCGTTGCCCGGGCGGCCTGCACGACGGGAGCAGCGGCCACGAGGGATTCCTTGTTCGCAAGCGCCAGCCGGCGCCCGGCGGTGAGCGCGGCCACGGTCACGTCGAGCCCGGCGAATCCCACGACCGCGTTCAAGACGATCTCGCCCGTTTCGGCCAGGGAGGCGAGGGCGCCGGGCCCGGCCCGCACCTCGGTGCCGGCCGGGACGGACGCCTCCAGTTCGCCTGCAAGCGACGCCTCGGCGATCGCCACGACGCCGGGGCGCCAACGCCTTGCCTGCTCGGACAGCACGGCCACCGACGAGCGGCTCCCGAGGGCGGCCACCTCGAAGCGGTCCAGGCCGGCGGCGATCACTTCGAGGGCCTGCGTACCGATCGATCCCGTCGATCCGGCGATGACCACCGTGCGGGGGCTCATGGTCTCTCCCTCAACCGTGGATCAGCCGCACGAGGCAGTACGTGGCGGGCAGCACGAAGAGAAGGGCGTCGATGCGGTCGAGGACGCCGCCGTGTTCCGGCAGGAGCGTGCCCATGTCCTTCACCCCGATGTCCCGCTTGATCATCGACTCGGCAAGATCGCCGAGGGGGGCGAAGACGGCGACGACGAGGCCGAGCTCGAGGGCGTGAGGGACGGTCCAGGGGTGGAGATGACTCACGACGGCCACTGAGATGGCCACGGCGGCGAAGCACCCGCCGATGAGGCCCTCCACCGTCTTGTTGGGGCTGATCGAAGGTGCCAGCGGTCGCTTCCCGATCCAACTGCCGAAGGCATAGCCGCCGACGTCATAGGCGACGGTGGCAACGATCGCCCCGAAGAGGTAGGCGAGGCCATGGCGGTGAGGGAAAGCCCTCGGGTCGATCAACAAGCTCGCGAAGCCCCCGAGCAGCCCGATCCACGCCCATCCCATCACGGTGGCGGCGAAGTTGGCGACCGGCGACCGGCGGGAGACGCCGAAGACGTACCAGCAGAGGGTGGCGACCACGAGCGAGGCCCCGACCAGGAGAACGGCTTCTGGTCCTTCGAAGTACCCGGCAATGGCCACGCCGGCGACGGCGAGGAGGCCGAGCAGCACCGCCGGCCGGTAGCGAGCCCGCTGCAAGGCCTGGTAGCACTCGGCGGCGGAGACGACGAGCACGATGGTGACGAGGGTCAGCACCGCCGGCGAACCTGCAAGGAAGAGGAGGAGGACGGCGGCGCCCACCGCCAAGCCCGTGACGGTGGCGATCACGGGGTTGCGTCTCGAGGCAGCGGCCGGAGCGGGGACGGGAGCCACGGCGGCGTGCGCCGGCAACGCCGCGGCACCCACCGATTCCGCCGCCAGCGAGGCTCCACCCCTCTCGTGGCGCGCCCGGCCGGCGAAGCTCACGCGGCCGCGGTGGCTTCCCCGACTCCGGTGTCCCCTGCCTGCTCTCGACAGCGGCGCAGGTGCAGCCGCCGCCTCGAGGGACGGAGCGGAGGCATCGGCGAGACCGGCCTCCGCCGTCAAGTCACATTCGTCCGCCGCCACGCCGGCGTCCCAGCCGTTCTCCTCAGCGGCCGGCTCGACCTCGCGGACGGCGCCCGTCACGGGCTCGATCTCGTCGAAGGCGAACGGATCCGGCTCGTCGATGGAAAGCCCGTGGTCGGCCACCGTGGCGCCTTCGTGCACGATCTCGGCGAAGGTGAGGTCGTCGTCGTCCCAGTCCGTCTCGACCTCGCGCCACACCGGGCCCGGGTAGGACGGAGCCGGCTCTGCCAGCGGGTGCTCGAGCAGGACCCTAGGCACCTCTCGAGTCGGCGGGTCCCGCCAGTCAGGCAGGGCGGGCGCGGCCGCCGCGCTCGCCGCCGCCGTCCCGGAGGCCTCGGAGGGACCCTGCGCCCCCCAGGCAGTGGCCGTCCCCGGATCGAGCGGGTCAGATGCCGGCTCGGACATCCAGTCCGCAAATACGGCCTCGTCCTCCTCGCTTCGATCGGCGGGGAAGAGCCCGGCGGCCACGCCGGCCTCCACGCCCTCGATGCGAGCCCGTGCGTGCACCCCTCGACGCGAGAACACGGCGGCCGGAGTCGAGTCGGCGGGAGTCGAGGCGACGGCGGCGGGACTCGAGTCGGCGGCGGGACTCGAGTCGGCGGGAGTCGAGTCGGCGGCGGGAGTCGAGTCGGCGGCGTGCCCGAGGGTTTCGTCGACGACGTCGCCGAGGTCTCCATCGCTGCCCGGGTCGATGGCGGGCGTCTCGGGACGTTCGTCTCGATCTTCCAAAATGTGGACTCCCTCACGACGCGAGCCGAGATGAGCGCTCAGAGTTCGAGCAGCTCCTTCTCCTTGGTTGCCAACAGACGCTCGATCTCGGCGATCATCTCATGCGTCACTTTTTCGAGCTCCTTCTCCGCCCGTTCGAGCTCGTCGGTGGAGATGTCGCCGTCCTTCTCCAGCCCTTCGAGGTCATGGCGGGTGGCGCGGCGGACGTTGCGGACGGCCACGCGAGCCTCCTCCGCCCGGTGGCGGACGACCTTCACGAGCTCCTTGCGTCGCTCCGTCGTGAGCTCGGGAAACACCAGCCGGATGACCGTCCCGTCGTTCGACGGGTTGATGCCGAGGTCGGACGCGGCGATGGCCTTCTCGATGGCCTTGAGGGCGCCCTTGTCGTACGGGGATACGACGAGCACGCGCGGCTCAGGCACGCTGAAGCCGGCCAGCTGCTGCAGCGAGGTCTCCGATCCGTAATAGTCCACGCGAAGCTTCTCGATGAGCGCCGGCGCCGCCCGGCCGGTCCGCACCGTGGCGAAGTCCGTCCTGGCGTGATCGACAGCTTTGTGCATCCGATCGCGGCACTCGTCCTGTGCCGCCTGGATGAGCTCGTCGGCCTCGCTGGTCACGAGATCAGCGTACCTATGCGCTCACCCGCGAGGGCGGCCCGGATGTTGCCTGGCTGCATGATGTCGAACACGAGGATTGGGATGGAGTTGTCACGGCAGAACGTGATCGCCGTCAGATCCATCACCCGCAGATCCCGGGAGACGACCTCCATGAAACCGATCTCCTCGTAGCGCTCGGCATCGGCTTCGAGGCGTGGGTCGGCGCTGTAGACGCCGTCGACACCCGAGTGGGTGCCCTTCATGATGGCGTCCGCCTCGATCTCGGCCGCGCGCAGGGCGGCGGGCGTGTCCGTCGTGAAGTACGGGCTCCCCATGCCAGCGGCGAGGATGACGACGCGTCCCTTTTCCAGGTGCCGGATGGCGCGGCGGCGGATGTACGGCTCGCACACCTCGGCCATGTGGACGGCCGAGAGGACGCGGGTCGGTTGACCCTCGCGCTCGATGGCGTCCTGCAGTGCAAGGGCGTTGATCACAGTGGCGAGCATGCCCATCGTGTCCGACGTCGCCCGGTCTATGCCCTCGCCGGCCCCGGTGGTGCCTCGCCAGATGTTGCCGCCTCCGATGACGACGGCCATCTCGACATCGAACTCCGCCCGGGCGGCGGAGATTTCACGCGCGAGGCGGGACACCGTGGCGGCGTCGATTGTCTCATCCGAGGCGGCGCTGGCGAGGGCCTCGCCGGACAGCTTGAGCACGACACGGCGCCAGCGCGGGGACACAGGTGTCACGTTGAGCTGGGCGATCGGCGAGTCGGACATCTCAGGAGCCGACGACCACCTGCGCGAACCGGCGGAGCTCGGCGCCCCCGTGGGCGCGCAACAGGTCGGCGATGGACTGCTTCTCGTCGCGCACGTATGGCTGCTCGAGCAGGCACCGCTCCTTGAACCAGCCGTTCAACCGTCCTTCGATGATCTTGGGGAGGGAGGCGTCCGGCTTGCCCTCGTTGCGGGCGATGGCCTCCACGGTCTGGCGCTCGGCCGCCACGACGTCCTCGGGCACGTCCTCGCGCCGCAGGTACTCCGGACGGGTGAAGGCGACGTGGACGGCGATGTCATGGGCCAGCTCTGGCGTGCCGCCGGCGAGCTCGACGAGGACGGCGTTCACGCCGCGGCCGTTCTGGATGTGCAGATAGCTGCCGATGACCGAACCAACTGGCGCCTCGAAGCGCCTCGTCTGCCCGACGGCGATGTTCTCCTTCAGTGTGACGGCGAGCTTCTCCACCCGCTCACGCTGGGCCTCGAGGGCGGGCTCGCCTCCGGCGGCCAGCTCGGCGGCGAGCTCGTCGACGAGCTGGACGAACTCGGCGGACTTCGCCACGAAGTCCGTCTCGCACTCGAGCGCCACGATGGCGCCGACGAGCCCTTCGACGACGACGGCGACGGCCCCTTCGGCCCGCTCGCGGTCCTCCCGCTTGCGCACGCTGATCTTGCCCTGCTCACGCAGCCACTGCTCGGCCTTTGCGAGGTCGCCGTCACACTCCTGGAGCGCCTCGCGGCAGTCGAGGATGCCTGCGCCTGTACGCCTGCGCAGCTCGGCTACTTCCTTCGCTGTAAACGATGCCATTCGACTTCAACCCTCCGTCAACGTGTGTGTGGCAACCTCGACCGGTCCCCCGCCGCTCTCGGCGCCCCCGGGGGCGCCTCCCCCGTCCGCCCCTGCCTCGGTAGGTGCCTCGCCGGCTGCGGGGGCCCCCGGAGCGGCTGCGGGCGCGGGCACAGCCTCCACGGCCTCCCCGGGCGCAGCGGCAGCCGCAGGGGCCGAACCCTCCGCCGCCCCGGCGGCCGCCACGACGGTCTCGGCGCCGGTGCCCGCCACGTCCGCGCTCGAGGGGGCTTCGGGCACAGCACCAGGCAATGGCCCTGCTGGCAGGGAGTCGCCGATGCGAGGCCCTCCGGACTCGACGAGCGCCCGCCGCGAGGCGATGAATCGACCTTCGGCGACGGCATCGGCGATCACTCGGCACATCAAGCGGCCGGCGCGGATCGCGTCGTCGTTGCCGGGAATGACGTAGTCGATGACGTCGGGGTCACAGTTCGTGTCGACGACGGCCACGACCGGCATGCGGAGCTTGTTCGCCTCCGTGACGGCGATGTGCTCCTTCTTCGTGTCGATGACGAAGATGGCGTCCGGCGGGCGTTGCAGGCGCCTGATGCCACCGAGGTTGCGCTCCAGCTTCTCGAGCTCGCGCTCGTGCTGCAGCGCCTCCTTCTTGGGCATGGCGTCGAAGTCTCCGGCCGCCCGAGACGCCTCGAGCTCCTGCAGCTTGCGCACGCGGCCGGCGACCGTCTGGAAGTTCGTGAGCATGCCACCGAGCCAGCGCTGGTTGACGTAGGGCATGCCGCAGGCCACGGCGAATTCGGCGACCGGATCCTGGGTCTGCTTCTTCGTCCCGACGAACATGATCGTGCCGCCACCGGCGACGAGGTCCCGGACGAAGGCGTAGGCGGTGTTGACGCGCTGCAGCGTCTGGTTGAGATCGATGATGTAGATGCCGTTGCGCTCGCCGAAGATGAAGCGCTTCATCTTCGGGTTCCAGCGACGGGTCTGGTGTCCGAAGTGGACCCCGGCCTCGAGCATTTGTTTCATCGTGACGACGGCCACGTGTCATGTCCTCCCGGCGGTTGCGCTGATCCGGGCACGGCGCCGTTGCGGCGACCGCGGGTGTACCCGGACGAGACTTCGATCAATGGTGTGAGGCCCGGACGAACCTCAGGAGAGGATCGTAGCCGCTGTGGCCGGGGGGCTCTGTCCGCTCGAGCCGGAGCCGGAGGCTCAGCCCGCTCAGGAGATCAGGTCGCTCAGGAGATCTGGTCACGCAGCTTGTGGCGGAGCTGGTGCACGGCCTTGGTGTGAATCTGGCAGGCGCGGCTCTCGGTCACCCCGAGGATCTCCCCGATCTCTGAGAGGTTGAGGCGCTCGTAGTAGTAGAGGGTGAGCACGGTCCGCTCCCGATCAGCCAGGCTGGCGATGGCGCGGGCGACTAGGCGGCGGGTTTCCTGCAGCTCGAGGCGCGCCCCCGGGCCGTCGTCGTTGTCGGCGATCGTGTCGCCGAGGGTGCGGAAACCCTGCCCACCCGTGAAGAGGACCTCGTCCAGCTGGAGCACGCTCGCCCGCGTCGTCTGGCGCAAGAGGGCGTCGAGCTCCTGCTGGGAGATGCCCAGCTCGATCGCCAGCTCCTCGTCGGTGGGAGAGCGCTGCAGCTTGTGCTCGAGCTTGGTGTAGGCCTGATCGGCCGCCCTCGCCTTCGCACGCACCGACCTCGGCACCCAGTCGATCGAGCGCAGCTCGTCGAGGATGGCGCCCCGGATGCGCGGCACGGCATAGGTCTCGAACTTGAAACCGCGCTCGGGGTCGAATTTCTCGATGGCGTCGATGAGGCCGAGGATTCCGTAGCTGACGAGGTCGGCCCCGTCGAGGGTGTCGGGCAGGCGCGAGAGCACCCGGCCGGAGACGAACTTCACAAGCGGCGAGTAGTGCAGGATCAGCCGGTCGCGGGTGGCCCGATCGCCCACGGCCTTGTACTCGGCCCAGAGCTGCTCGACCGTTTCCACGCGATCGACGCTCACGGGGGTCATGCCCTCGGGTGAGCGCTGCGGTAAGCGCCCACCAACCGATCGGTTGAGACGTGCGTGTAAACCTCCGTTGTGCGCAGGCTGGCGTGACCAAGCAGTTCCTGCACGACCCGGAGATCCGCCCCACCGTCGAGCAGGTGCGTGGCATAGGTGTGCCGGAGTGCGTGCGGGTGCGTCGGCACGGGGGAGCGGCGGTCGAGCACGCGGCGGACATCGCGTGGCGTCATGCGCCGGCGTCGTGAGTTGAGGAACATCGCCGCTCCGTCGGAATCAGCCGTTCCGGCAGCCGAGGCGGCAGGGCCGGCCGGTGGCAGGAAGGCGTCCCGGCCATGGCCGAGGTAGGCGGCGATCGCCTCCAAGCTCGGCTCGCTCAAGGGGACGCGGCGCTCTTTGGAGCCCTTGCCCCAGACGGTCACGGAGCGACCAGCCAGGTCGAGGCTCGTGAGGTCGAGCCCGCAGAGCTCGGCCACCCGCAACCCGCTGCCGTAGAGCAGCTCGAGGAGGGCGTCGTCACGCAACCGGCGGGCGCCGTCGGCCTCGTCGGACGCCCGCGGGGCGTCCAGCAGCTCACCGAGCTCGGAGGCAGACAGCACCCGCGGTAGCCGTGCCTCCCCGGCGGGCGAGCTCAGCCGGCGTGACGGATCGGAGCCGATGGCGCCGGTGCGACGTAGCCAGGCGAAGTAGCAGCGCAGGGCGGAGGCCTTGCGAGCGATCGTGCGCCGGGCGTACCCGCGAGTGTTCAAGAACGCGAGGTATCGCCGCAGCACCAGGCGATCAACGCCCTCCGGACCCTGCGAGCCAGCGCGTTCAAGCCACTCGAGAAAGCCGGCCACGTCTCCCTCGTAAGCCTTTCGCGTGGCCGGCGACTGCCCGGCAAGCGAGCGCACGAACCCATCGAGCTCGAAGCCCATCGCCTCAAACGGTACTTGCTCGTCGACCTGGTCGGTGTCTTCCTCCCTCAGCAGGGCCTTGATGGCGCATCGGGCCGCGTTGTGGGGGAAGATGTGGGTATGGCAAGCCGCATTCTGCTCGTGGAGGACGATGAGCGCATCCGCACCTCGATGCGCCTCTCGCTCGAGGATGAGGGTTACGACGTGGAGGAGACCGAGAGCGGGGAGGACGCTCTCGAGGCGCACGCCCGCTCCCTCGTCGGCCCGAGCTTCGAGCTGATCGTCGTCGACATCATGCTCCCGGGCATGGACGGTTTCGCCTGCTGCCGGGAGCTGCGCAAGGTGAGCAGCGTGCCCATCATCATGGTGACCGCGCTCACCGACACCAACCACGTCGTCACCGGGCTGGAGGCCGGCGCAGACGACTACGTGACGAAACCCTTCGAGCCGAAGGAGCTGGCCGCTCGCATCCGCGCCCTCCTCCGTCGGGCCCGGGCGACCGACGGCGGTCCGGTGTCGCTCGTCTTCGGCGACCTCGAGATCATGCCCGAGGCAGGCGTCGTGCGCAGCCAGGGCGAGGAGGTCCACCTCACCCGCACCGAGTTCCTCCTCCTGTGCGAGCTGGCGGCCAACGCCGGCAAGGTGCTCTCGCGCGAGCAGCTGCTCGAGCGGGTCTGGAGCTATGACTACTTCGGCGACGGCCGCCTCGTCGACGTGCACGTCCGGCGGCTGAGGACCAAGGTCGAGACGGACCCGAGCGACCCCCGCCACGTCCTCACGGTCCGCGGCCTCGGGTACAAGTTGGCGCCGTGATCGGGACGGGCGCCCGTGAGAACGGCAGTGCCTCACCGCCCGCCGGAGCCGGCGGCCCCCATCCCAGCGGTGGGAAGGCCGGGCCGAGTCATCGGACCCGGCGCCGCCCCCGGCGTCATCTCGGCCTGGCGGCGCGCGTCACCACGACCTTTGCCCTCGGCGCCCTCGCGCTGTCGGGCGCCCTCGCGTCCATCACGTACTTCTCCGTCCGATCCTCCCTCATCAGCCAGGAGGAGTCCACGCTGGCGCACGAGGCGATCGCCAACGCCGAAGCGGTGAAGGCCCAGATCGAGGTGCACGACCCGTACATCCCCAGTGCGCTTGCCTCGGTCAACGGCGCTCGCGGTGCCGAGTCGATCCTCGAGGAGGCAAACGAGTGGTACCCCTCCTCGCCGAGCGGCGTGTCCGAGAGCGACATCCCGGCGAAGCTGAGCGAGCTCGTCCGCAGTGGCCACCTCGCCGAGCAGCTCATCGACCTCGGTGGCACGCCAGTCCTCATCGTCGGCGTGCCTTTCCTCCACACGGCGACCGAACACGTCGCCTACTTCCAGATCTTCGACATGTCCGAGGTGGCCGGAACCCTCAGCACCCTCCTCGGTGCCCTCATCCTGGCCGCCGTCGTCACCACGCTGCTGGGTGCCATCGTCGGTCGCTGGGGCGCGCGGCGGGCCCTGCGACCCCTCCGCCAGACGGCACGAGCGGCCCTGTCGATCGCCGGGGGCCAGCTCGACACGCGGCTCGAGAGCGATGCCTACTCGGATCTTGCCGTCCTCACGTCGGCCTTCAACAAGATGGCCGACGGTCTGCAGGACCGCATCGAGCGCGAGGCCCATTTCACCTCCGACGTCAACCATGAGCTGCGGTCACCGCTCACGACCGTGGCGACAGCCCTCTCGGTCCTCGAGGCACGCCGCCAGGAGCTGCCCGAACGCGCTCAGAAGGCGCTCGACTTGCTGAGTGCGGAGGTCAAGCGGTTCCGCCGGCTCGTCGACGACCTCCTCGAGATCTCCCGCCTCGACGCCGGGCTCGGCGAGATGAACCGCGAAGAGGTGTCGCTCGGGCCCCTCGTCGAGCACGCCGTGGCGGCCACGCGCCATCACGTCCTCATCGATGTGTCACCTGACGTGGCAGAACGCCGGGTCATGGCCGACAAGCTGCGTTTCGAGCGGGTCGTGGCCAACCTCCTCGAGAACGCCGAGCGCTACGCCGGCGGGGCCACTCGGGTCGTCGTCGAGGCGGACGGGCCCTGGGCCCGCGTGGCCGTGGAGGATCGCGGGCCGGGGGTGGCGCCGGAGGAGCGCGAGCGCATCTTCGACCGCTTCTCGCGGGGAACGAGCGGGCGACGCCGCGGTGCCGGTGACGGCACCGGTCTCGGGCTGGCCATCGTCGCCGAGCACGCCCGTCTCCTCGGTGGCCGGGTCTGGGTGGAGCCGAACGGCAGCCGCGGGGCGCGATTCGTCGTCGAGCTGCCCGTGCAGCCGTTGCCGGAGCCGGAGGCGAGCGAAACACCCCCGCGGAGACCGCCCCCGCGCAAGGCGGCGAAGCCGGCTCCGGCGAGACCGGCCGGTGGTCAGCCGCTTTCGTCCGAGGTTGCCTCGCCCGGGTCCGCACCCCCCCAGCCGGCCGGCCGGGACCGATGAGGACGCTGGGCGTGCCCCCGGGCGGATCGGCCGGGCGGCGCCGGGCGCCGGCCCGCTGGTTGCTGGCGGGCGCGACCCTCTCGGCGACGGCGCTGTTGGCGGCCGCTTGCGGCATGCCCTATGCCGCCTCGCCGCGTGCCCTCGGGGTGCCTCTGCCCGCCCAGCTGACGAGTCCGACGGTGGCCACGCCGGCGTCGGTGCCGCCCACGGTGCTGCACGGCGGCACCCTCGTGAGCTTCTACTACGTGGACGGGCCGCTGTCGCTGCTGGCGCCGTATCCCCAGACGGTGGCGACACATCTGAAGCTGCAAGAAATCCTCGAGATACTCGAGAGCGGGCCTTCCGTCGGCGAGGGCGACGCCGGCGCCACGACCGCCTTCCCGTCCGGGTCGGACATCCGCGCCCTCGCCGTCGTGCGCGGGGTCGCCCATATCGAGCTCGACCAGCTTTGGGAGCAGGCGGGCCTGCAAGCCGCCGTCCTCGAGCTCGGCCAGATCGTCTACACGCTCCTCGAAGCGCCCGCCCTCGGGCTCAAGGCGGTGCAGTTCTACTACAACGGCACCCCGATCCAGGTCGTGAACGGCGACGGGGGGTTGGTGTCGGGACCGGTGAACGTAGCCACCTACTGCGTCAAAGCCGTCGGCGGGTGTCCGAAGCCAGCACAGAGGGCGCCCGAACGGCGCTGAGCCTCGCGCAGCCTCAGGCCTCGACCCGGTCCAGTCTCGACTCCCAGGCCAGGCGAGGGGCGTCCGACCAGAGTCGCTCGAGGTCGTAGAAGGCCCGCGCCTCGTCGCTGAAGACGTGCACGACGAAGTCGCCGTAGTCCATGAGCACCCAGCGAGCGTCGTCGAGCCCCTCGACGGCTCGGGGCGACTGCCCGCCGTTGCCCTTCACTTGCCGCTCGACCTCTTCGGCGATGGCGCGCACCTGCCGGTCGTTGCTCCCGCTCGAGATGACGAAGTAGTCCGTGATGGCGATCAGATCACCTACCTCGATGACCACGGTGGGCTCGATGGTCTTGGCTGACGCTGCGCCAGCCGCGACGGTGACAAGATCGGTGGTCAACGGGGCCACTCACCTCCTCGACTCGGGCATCGGCCCGAAGAGCACATCATTCCTCGACAACATACAGGGAGCGTTCCCGCAGCAGGCGGATGGCTTCGGTGGGAACGAGGAAGTCGAGGGGGCGGCCCGTGGCGGCTCGGTCGCGCAGATCCGTGCTCGAGATCTCGAGGTCGGGGATCTCGACAACGCTCACGTCCCAGCCCTGCAACTGCCCGCGGTCGACGACGGCTGCGCCCGGGCGGTTGACGACGACGAGGCGGAGGCGGCCGCGCATCTCGTCGATTCGCTCCCAGGTGTCGAGGGTTCCTGCGACGTCTGCCCCGATGACGAGGAACAGGTCGGCCCCGGGGTGGCGGGCCTCCAGCTCCTCGACGGTGTCGGCCGTGTAGGAGGGGCCGCCCCGCTCGATCTCGATGGCGGAGGCCTCGACGCCAGGGCAGCTGCTGACGGCCGCCTCCACGAGGGCGAGGCGGTCCACGGCCGGTGTCACCGGCCGAGCTTCCAGCTTCTGCCACGGCTCGTTGGCCACGACGAGGAGCACGCGGTCGAGATCGAGCTCGTAGCGCACGTTCACGGCCGCCACGAGGTGGCCGACGTGCACGGGGTCGAACGTCCCCCCGAGGATGCCGATACGGGGCGCCCGCGCGTCAGACACCGGCGAGGCGGGCGACGACGGGCGCAAAGGCGTCGACGTCGGCGCCGTGCAACACCCAATAGGAGAAACCCAGCTCCTCTCTGCGCTGCAGCAGCGTCTCGACGACCTCGTCCTCTGTGCCGACGAGCACGGTCGACGATGCCGCCACCTCGGTCGCCGGAAAGCCCATCAAGGCCGCCATCTCCTCGGCGACGACCTCCTTCGGCCGGCCGATCTGGGCGACGAAGACGAGGCTCTGCAGCTCGAGGTCGTCGAAGCGGTCGCCGGCGGCTTCCCGGATCCAGCCGATCCGCTCGGCATAGGCGGCCGGAGCCGTGCTGGCGATGGACTCGGCGTCGATGGCGCCCGAGGCGAGGCGAGGGTTGACGCCGATGATGTCGGCGTGCTCGACGGCTAGCCGCAGCACGCGGCGGCTACCGCCGCCGATGAGGAGCGGCGGGCCCCCGGGCGTGTACGGCTTGGGCAGGCAGGTCGCCTCCGAGAGCTCGTAGTGCTCGCCCGAGACGCTCACCGCCTCAGCCGACCAGAGCCGGCGCAGGAGGCGAACGCTCTCCTCCAGACGGCTCACGCGCGTGGCGGGCGTGTCATAGACGATGCCCGCCTGCTCGTAGTCGGTCCGCAGCCAGCCGGCGCCGAGGCCGACCTCGAGCCGCCCCTCCGACACGAGGTCGAGTGTCGCCAACTCCTTGGCGAGCACGAGCGGGTGCCGGTAGTCGTTGTCGAGCACGAGGGAACCCACCTTCAGCTGCTGGGTCGCCTCGGCGGCCACCGTCAAGGCGACGAGCGGGCCCCATTCGTCGCCGAAATGGTCGGGGATGAACAGCGTCGAGTAGCCGAGATCCTCGAGGCGGCGTGCGCATGCCCGCCAAGCCGCCCCACCGGCGGCGTTCGAGTACTGCACCCCGAACCGAAACGGTCGCATGCGGCGAGGCTAGACGTGTGCGCCCTCTAACCTGGCGGCATGGAAAGTGTCGTGACGATGAAGGACACGGGGCCGGAGCCGTGGCACCCCGCCTCGTGGCGCGCCCACGAGGCGACCCAGCTGCCGAGCTGGCCGGATGCCGCCGTCGCCGACGAGGTCTACGCCGAGCTCGCCAAGCTGCCTCCCCTCGTGTTCGCCGGCGAGGCGCGGCGGCTGACGCGCGCCCTCGCCCAGGTGGCCGACGGGCGGGCGTTCCTCTTGCAGGCGGGCGATTGTGCCGAGTCCTTTGACGACTTCTCGGCCGATGCCATCAGGGACAAGCTGAAGGTCATCCTGCAGATGGCCGTCGTGCTCACCTACGGCTCGGGTGTCCCGGTTCTGAAAGTCGGCCGCATCGCTGGCCAGTTCGCCAAGCCGCGCTCCTCACCAACCGAGCGCGTCGGCGACCTCGAGCTGCCGGCCTTCCGCGGGCACATCGTGAACGACGACGTCCCCATCCCGTCAGCGCGAGTGCCAGATCCCCGCCGGATGCTGCGGGCTTACCACCAGTCGGCCTCCACCCTCAACCTCTTGAGGGCATTCACGAAGGGCGGCTTCGCCGACCTCTCCCAGGTGCACTCGTGGAACCAGCAGTTCGTCGCCTCCAGCGCCGAGGGTCGCCGCTACGAGGCCATCGCCGAGGAGATCGACCGGGCGATGCGCTTCATGAAAGCCTGCGGCGTCGACCTCACGACCGACTCCCCCATCCACCAGGTCGACCTCTTCACAAGCCACGAGGCCCTCCTGCTCGACTACGAGGAGTGCCTGACGCGCCAGGACTCGCTCACGGGCGACTGGTACGACTGCTCGGCCCACCTGCTGTGGATCGGCGAGCGCACCCACCAGATCGACGGCGCCCATGTCGAGTTCGCCCGCGGCATCGGCAACCCCGTCGCCGTCAAGCTGGGACCCTCCAGCGACGTCGGGGAGGTCCTGCGGCTTTGCGGGCACCTCAACCCCTCCCGGCAGCCGGGTCGGCTGACCCTCGTGAGCCGCATGGGAGTCGATCACGTCCGCTCGGCTCTGCGGCCGCTCGTGCAGGCGGTGGCTGACTCCGGGCACCCCGTCGCCTGGGCGTGTGACCCGATGCACGGCAACACCTTCGTGAGCGAGTCCGGACGTAAGACGCGCCACTTCGACGACGTGCTCGGCGAGATCCACGGCTTCTTCGAGGTGCACCGATCCATCGGCACCTGGCCCGGCGGCGTCCACGTCGAGCTGACCGGGGACGATGTGACGGAGTGCCTCGGCGGCATCGAAGACATCCTCGAGGAGCAGCTGCCGCTGCGCTACACGACGACCTGCGACCCCCGTCTCAACGCCCGCCAGTCGATCGACCTGGCGTTCCGGGTGGCCGAGCTGCTGCGCGCCCGCTGAGGTTGCCGGCGGCCGGATGCCCGGCGGGAAGGGCCGGGGCGAAGCCCGCACAGCCCGCCTCGGCGTCCAGGCCGCCTCTCCGAGATCTCCCTCAGGCAAGTGCCCGGAGGTGCCGATAAGGCCCTGAGACGGTTCGCGGGCACACCGGGAACCGCCCTACCAACGCTCGATTCGTGGGCAGACGACCGGGGCGGGCAGCTGGCTGTCTGGCGGGCGCACGCCCGGCCACGGCCGGTTGCCGCAGCACTCGGTGCCTGTGAGGGTTCGCCGTGCTCGATGTGACCAAAGTGGAACGTGTGCCTGCTGTGGCCTATAATGCGCCCCCCGGACCGCCGAGGGGGGCTGTGCGACCGCGATGAGGACGACGACTCGGCACTTGCGCCCAAGCCAGGAGGCGCCCGCCGTTGCCGCCCGCCGCGCACGCGCCGGCGAGAGGGCCCTCGCCCCGCTCCTGGTCGTCGTCCTCCTGTCGGCCTGGCTGACGACAACGGCGAGGGCGGCGGCCGCCTCTCCCGCCACCCATGCCGCCCGCATCTCCCACGCCCGCGCCCACACCGGCGCCCGCCACGTGAGCGCCGCCTACAGCTACGACCTCGTCACGGCGGTCGGGGGCGTCTACAACTTCGGGGGTGCCGGCTGGTACGGCGAAGAGACCTCGCAGCACCTCTCCGCCCCGATCGTGGGCATGGCCGTCACGCCGGACGGGCGCGGCTACTGGCTCGTGGGGGCGAACGGCGCCGTCTTCAACCTCGGCGACGCCGGCTGGTACGGGTCACTCGCGAGCGACGTGCTCGGCGACTGGCAGCAGATCATCGCCATCGTGGCCACCGCCGACGGAAAGGGCTACTGGCTCATCGACGAATCGGGGAGCGTCACCGCCTTCGGCGACGCCGGCCCGATCAACGGCGGGCAGCCCCTCCCGCCCGCCGACCTCGCCACGCCGATCGTCTCGGCAGCCATCGCCCCGGGGGGCATCGGCGCCTGGTTCACCGACTCGGCCGGCCATGTGTACGTCACCGGTGAAGCGCCCTGGCTCGGCGCCCACGTGCGCAACCACGTGTCTCCCATCACCTCGATTGCCGCCGCCCCCTCCGGTCTCGGATACTGGCTGGCGGACGCGGCCGGGCAGGTCTGGGGCTACGGGGATGTCGTCGCGGGGGCGGCCGCACCGGAGGACCTCGACGGGACGGTGGTCGGGATGATCCCAGCGGAGAACCGGCTCGGCTACTGGGTGGCCACCTCCGCCGGCGCCATCATCAGCGGGGGTGACGCCAAGTCCCGCTCCGGGCCGGCCGGTGCTCTCGCAGCCGTCGTCGGCATCGCCGCCGCCCCGCAAGTCGATCCGGCCCCGCTGCCGCCGGACGCCGTCGGCTACGACGTCAACTGGCCACAGTGCCAGTCGCCCGGATCCTCAGAGGCAGGCACCCTGCCAGGACCACCCACCGATGCCTCCGGATCGACGGCCTACTCCATCGCCGTCATCGGAGTCGACGGATGGGCTTTCGACGACGACAACAGCTGCCTGGCGGCCGAGGTTGCCTGGGCGCAGCAGGCGGTCTACCCGGCCGGCTCCTCGGACACGGGCACACCCCCCTACGACCTCTACCTCTTCCTCAACTCGCCGGCGTCGGACGCCACGGCCGACCAGAGCGGGCCGGCAGGCACCTGCTCGAATCTCTCCGGGGCGGCCAGGAAGACCTGCCTCGCCTACAACTACGGCTACAACTCCGCCGTCGACGCCGTGAGCTATGCCGCCTCACAGGGTGCCCACTCACAGCTGTGGTGGCTCGACATCGAGAACGACACGTGCGCCCGCGGCGAGTGGAACGACGAAGCCCACGGCGAGTGGTGGTCCTGCGACAGCTCGCTCAACGCCGAGACGATCCAGGGCGCCCTCGACGCTCTCCGCTTCCTCGACATCACGCCCGGCATCTACTGCACCTCCGTGCAGTGGGCGGGCATCACCGGCGGCTACGTGCCGACCGGGGGCGCCCCGTTGATCTGGATCGCAGGCGCCCCCTGGACCTCTCCGCCCTACCCGAAGAAGTACGGCTATCCCAAGCTGCCGGCGACGATGGCGTTCTGCACCGAGTCGCAGTACTGGTTCGCCGGAGGCTCGCCCGTCATGCTGCAGGAGACGCCGGGGCCGAGCGGCTACCCCTTCGACCCCGACGTCGCCTGCTAGGGCGCCGCTCTCATTCGGTCTCGAATTGCACCCAGTCCGGCGCCGGGATGCGCAGCCCGTCTGCATCCGCCCAGAGCTGGGTGTCGAGATGACCGCCGTCGTTGTAGCGCACGAGCCACCACCGCACGCCCGTCCAGGCCCACTCGGTGATGGAGGAGTTGTCCGGATGGCCGCGCAACCCGGCGCCGTGATCGGAGAGCCCGAGGAAGCGCACCATGGAGGCCCCGATGATCCCGCCGTGGGCAACCACGACGGCGAGCTCGCCTGGGTGGCGCACCATGACGTCGTACAGGGCTGCCTCCGCCCGGTCCAGGAACCCCACCCATGACTCGCCCCCGGGCGCCAGCTCCCGCTCCGGGTCGTCGCTCGGTTTCATGACTCCGTAGCGGGCCTCGTACTCACGCCAGGTCATCCCGTCGGCTTCGCCGACGTGACGCTCGCACAGATCGCACGTCTGGCGGACTTCGAGGTTGCCGAGGGCAGGGGCGAGGATCTCGGCCGTCTCCACGGCGCGCGGCAGGATGCTCGAGTACAGGGCGACGGCCCCCTCGAACTCGCGCGTGCGCCGCAGCCGCGTGGCGAGCGCCTTCACCTGGCGGCGCCCGTGCTCGGTGAGTCCCTTGCAGGTGAGGTGCCCGGCGATGGTGTCCTCGACGTTGCTGACGGCCTCCCCGTGGCGGATGATGACGAGCCGCGACCCGCCGACGAGCTCGGGGCGCACGGGGCGGGCCATGTCCCGCAGGTTACCGACGGACCCCGCCACGGTCCCCGCGGAGTCCGGCGGCTCAAACGAGGTGCTCGACGAAACCCTCCAGCTGCCGGAGGTTACGACACTCGTAGACGCCGTCACAGAACTGGGCGTACTGCTCCACGATGGAGTCCCCGCTCCCCCAGTACGAGCGAGGCTCCGGGTTGAGCCAGTAGACGTGGCGGGCGCGGTGGCGGAGCTCCTTCACGATCCAGGCCTCGGGCGAGTGGTAGTTAGACCGGGCGTCGCCCAGCAGGATGATGCTCGTCTTCGGGCCGACCTCTTGTCCCCATCGCTGCCAGAAGACGTTGAGGGCGTGGCCGTAGTCGGAGTGGCCGTCCACCCAGACGACGTCGGCCTCCTGGTTGACGCGGTGGATCGCCTCGGCCACGGTGTCGCTCCGCTCGAAGATGGCCGTCACCTCGTCGATGCCGTCGATGAAGACGAAACTCCTCACCTGCGAGAACTGCGCCGCGATGGCGTGCACGAGGTGAAGGGTGAAGCGGGCGAAGGCGGCGACGGAGCCGGAGATGTCGGCGATGACGAAGATCTCCGGCTTGGCGGGCTTCGGGTGGCGAAAGCGTGGCTCGGCGGGCACGCCGCCATAGGAGAGCGAGTGGCGCATGGTGGCGCGGAAGTCGAGGGCGCCGCGGCGGAGGTGGCGCCGCTTACGGGCGAGGCGGGCTTGCAGCTTGCGGGCGAGCGGCTGGATGGCCTTGCGGATCTGCAGGAGCTCCTCCCGGCTGGCGTGCATGAAGTCGACGTCCTCCGGCAGCGGCTTGCGCAGGGACCGCGCGAGTGCTTCGACGCCGCGGTCGGCGACGAGGCGGCGCCGGATCTCCGCCTCGATCTCCCTGCGCAGCTGTTCGATGCGTGCCTTGTACTCGTCCTCCAGCAGTCGCTGCTCGAGGGCGGTCAGCTGCCCGGCCGGCCGCCCCCGAAGCACAGGTCCGTGCGGGACTTCGCCCTCTCCGGCGGTGTTGCCCTCGAGCATGCCGGCGCCCGCCTCGCCCGTCAGCCGGGCGAGAACGCCGTCGAGGTCGAGGTTGCGCAGCGTCCGGTAGAGGTAGTAGGTACCTCCGACTGGGCGTCCCGGCTCCATGCCCGCGTAGCGCCCGACGGCGAGGCGGGCGACGGCGGCCAGCATGGCCTGGTCTCCGTCGCGTAGCGCCCTGTAGAGCATGGCGGCGATGTCCTCCGGCGTCACGAGCTCGCCCCCGCCGGCGCCCGCCTCACCCTCGCCACGGCCGCTCCCTCGCCCGGGACCGTCCGCCGTCTCGTCCTCGCGGCCGTCCCGGGGCGGCCCGTCGATGTCGTACTGCGGACCTCGCATGGAGAAGTACACCTCGAAGGCGGTGTCGAAGGCCCGCCAGTGGGACGACGACTTCACGAGCGTCGCCCCGAGGGCGTACTTGATGGCCTGGCGGTCCTCGAGGGGGAGATGGCGGATGGCCTCGGCGGCGTCGGCCGCCTCCGTCACCGAGACGGGCAAGCCGGCGCGGCGCAACTCCTGCACGAAACCCGTCAGGACGTCAAGCACGAGTCCCCCAGCTCCTCATGCCGCCCGGCCCCGGCCGCAACGACGTCACAACGCCGGCTTGGCGGAGTTGAGCTCCTTGGCGGCCGCGTCGATGTCCGAGCGGTACTTGAGCAGGAGGTGGAGCGTGTCTGTGGCGGTCTTCTCGTCGACGCTCTCGATGCCGAGCAGCACGAGGGTCCGGGCCCAGTCGAGGGTCTCGGAGATCGAGGGGTGTTTCTTCAAGTCGAGTGAGCGCAGGGAGCGAACGATACGCGCCACCTGGTCCGCCAGCTCATCCGAGATACCGGGGACCTTCGTGAGGACGATCTCCCGCTCCCGCTCGACCGACGGGTAGTCGAGGTGGAGGAAGAGGCACCGCCGCTTCAGCGCCTCGGAGAGCTCGCGGGTGTTGTTGGAGGTGAGGAAGACGAGCGGTATCTGCGTGGCGCGCACGGTGCCGAGCTCGGGGATGGAGACCTGGTAGTCGGAGAGGATCTCGAGCAAGAGCGCCTCGGTCTCGATCTCGAGCCGGTCGACCTCGT
>DASPSK010000373.1:0-7853 GCA_035623975.1 Acidimicrobiales bacterium
GGCGACCACTTCTGCTCCGCAGTCGCGCACGACCTCAAACGCGTCGAAGAGCGACTTCCCCGTCGAGACTGTGTCGTCGATCACCACGACACGGACCCCGGGCCCGACCGGCATGCCTTCGATCCGCTGCTGCCGGCCGTGGTCCTTCACGGCCTTGCGTACCGAGTACCAGGCGCCATCGGTCAACATGGCCACGGCGTGGGCCACGGGATCGGCTCCCATCGTCATCCCGCCGATGGCGTCAAAAGCGACACCACAGCGATGGAGGGCGGCGACGACGGCGAGGCCGGCGACGCGCAGGTCGGCGCCCCGGGCGACGGCTCGGCGCATGTCGACGTAGTCGTGGCTCATCCCGCCCGAGGAGAGCCGGAATGGCTCGGACCGCCGCTCGTAGCCCCGGGTCAGCACGATCTCGCGGAGCTCGTCGCGCAGGTCGGCGTCCGGCATGACGGTCGCGTCCATAGGCGGCTCGAGTGTAGGTCCGCGCCATAGGCCTGAGGCCGCGCCCCGCCCGCGGCGGCCGCCTGCGCGCCGGCGGAAAACGACCCGCCTGGCGGCCGATGCGACCGGGCACCTGCAATCGGACTAGACCGTAGCTGTGGGCGGCTCTCCACGTGTCTCCGGCCTGAACCGCCTCGCCGGCAAGCGCCGAGGCGAGACCGGTCCGCGCCGGCGCGAGCCTGGACTCCCCGAGCACCACCACCGGGACATCTCCGGAGGCGGGGCCCGGGCGGCCGTCTTCGGCATCAGCGACGGGCTCGTGTCGAACACCTCCCTCGTTCTCGGGATCGCCGGTGCCAGCGCCGGCGCCGGGATCGTGCGCCTCGCCGGCCTCGCCGGGCTCCTCGGAGGCGCCTTCTCCATGGCTGCCGGCGAGTACATCTCCATGCGAGCCCAGAGCGAGCTCTTCCAGCGGGAGATCGAGATCGAGCGCCGCGAGATCGAGCGGCGGCCCGAGGGCGAGCTGCGCGAGCTCATCCACCTCTACGAGACCCGCGGCCTGCCACCCGAGTTGGCGCACCAGGTGGCCAAGGAGATGATGTCGGACCCGCAGACGGCACTCGAGACGCACGCACGCGAAGAGCTCGGCATCGATCCGAGCTCGACGGGCAAACCGGTGCAAGCGGCCGTCTCGTCGTTCGTGACCTTTGCTCTCGGCGCCTTCATGCCCCTCCTTCCCTTCCTCTTCACGCACGGATCGCCCGCCACGCTCTGGGCGGTCGCCGTCGCCGGCGTCTCCGCCCTCGTCGTCGGGACGTTCCTTTCCCTCTTCACGGGCCGCAGATGGTGGTTCTCGGCGCTGCGCCAGCTCCTCATCTGCGCGGCGGCCGGAGCCATCACCTTCGGCGTCGGATCCGCCATCGGCGTGAGCGGGGTCGGATGACGCCCCCGAGGCGCTCGAGCTCGCCGGCCGCCGGGCATCGCGTGACTCCGACGCTGTATCTCGTTCGCCACGGCAGGGCCGAGAGCCGGGAACGGTGGCAAGAGCCCGACTCGCTGCGCCCATTGACGAGACGTGGACTCGAGCAGGCGCGAATCATCGCCGGTCATCTCCTCGAGCTCGTCGACCGCCGACCCTCGAGGGTGCTCTCCAGCCCGGCGGTCCGTTGCTGCCAGACGGTCGAGCCCCTGGCGTCGGCGAGCCAGCTCGAAGTCGTCCAGGCGGACTGGCTGGCAGAGGGGTCAGAACCCGACTACGCCTACGACAAACTGCGCAAGCTGGCGGCTCGCCTCGATCCACCCTCGGGCCTGGGAGGACCGGTGGCGGCCTGCACGCACGGAGACGTCATCTGGGGCATCCTCGAACGGCTGCGCCGGCACGGCGTCGACCTCGGCCCGCAACCGGACGCCCCGAAGGGGGGGGTCTGGATCATCGCTCTGTCGGCACGCCTGGGCAGCGCCAGCCTCTACCTGCCGGACTTCTACCTGCCGGTCGGGGCACGAAAGGCGAGAACGTGAGCGAGCGAGCAGACATCTCGGGAGTGCTGGCGCTCGTCGGCGGGGCCGAGTGGCAGCCGGGCTGCGACTTCGACGCCGAGCTGCTGGAGCGCTCCGGCAGCACCGACGTCGTCATCCTTCCCACGGCGGCCGCCTACGAGCACCCCGAGCGAGCCGTGGAGACGGCTCGCGCCTGGTTCGCCACCATCGGCGGCCGCGCCATCGGCCTCATGGTGCTGAGCCACGCCGATGCATGCCGGGAGGAGAACGCTGCGGTGGTGAGGGGGGCGGGTTTCGTGTACCTGTCGGGCGGCTCGCCCCTGCACCTCCGATCCGTGCTGAAAGGCTCCGCCGTCTTCGAGGCCCTGGAGGAGGCATGGCGCAACGGCGCCGTCGTCGCAGGTTCCTCGGCAGGGGCGATGGTGCTCGGTGACCCCATGGTCGACCCCCGCGGCGGTGCCTACACCGTCGGCCTCGGGCTCCTCGAGCAGCTGGCCGTCATCCCGCACCACGATGGGGGCGGAAGGGGTCTCCTCTGGCGCACGCTCGAGCTCGCCCCCGCAGGCGTCGCCGTCGTGGGCATCCCGGAACGCACCGCTCTCATCCGCGAACCGGGCGGGGCCTGGCGGACCGCCGGCGAGGGCGAAGTCACCGTCTTTCTCGACGGGCAGCCCGCCTCCCTCGAGGTGCTGCCGAGCTGACAGCCGTGCCTTTGGCCGGCGGCCTCAGTCGGCTTCGGCGATCGTGACCGACTCGATCGTGACCCGCTCCCGGGGTGCCCCGGAGGACGAGCCGATCTTGTCGATAGCCGCCAGCACGTCCCGACCGGTCACGAGCTGACCGAAGTAGGAGTAGAGCGGGGGCAGCCGGACGCCGTCGGGCCCCGAGATGACGAAGAACTGGCTGCCGTTGGTGTCCGGGCCGGCGTTCGCCATGGCGAGCGAGCCGATCTGGTACTTGCCGGCCGGCGGCAGCTCGTCCTCGAAGCGGTAGCCCGGGCCCCCGGCGCCCGTGCCTTCGGGGTCGCCGCCCTGGATCACGAAGCCGGGGATCACCCGGTGGAAGACGATCCCGTCGAAGTAGTGGTAGCGGGCGAGGAAGACGAAGTTGTTCACCGTCCGCGGGGCGGCGATGGCGTCGAGATGAAAGACCATCGTCCCTTTCGAGGTCACCATTTCGGCGCTGTAGCGCTTCGAGAGATCGATGCCCATGGGCGGCTGGCCGTCGAAGCGCTGCGTCTTCGGGGCGGAGCCGTCCGCCGGGGGGAATTCGGTCGGCACGTTGACCTCCTAGGCCTTGACCTGCTTGAGCGTGACCTTCAGGACGTACACCTTGAGCTTCGGCGTGCCCGTCTCCCCGGGGGTGCCGTAGGTTCCGATCTTGTCGACGACGCTCTGGCCGGAGATGACCTGGCCGAAGAGCGTGTAGTCCCGCGAGAGCTCCGGTGCCCCGCCCGGGAGGACGACGAAGAACTGGCTGCCGTTCGTCGAGGGTCCGTTGCTGTTGGCATAGACGAAGTCACCCGTGGCGTAGCAATCGGATTTGGCCGTGCAGGACTTCGGCGGGAGGTTGCCCGTGAACGAGTAGCCGGGAAAGGCGTGCGGTCCGCCGCTGCCCGTGCCCGTCGGGTCACCTCCCTGCACCACGAAGTTCGGGATGATCCGGTGGAAGAACGTCCCGTTGTAGTAGTTCCACCGGGCGAGGAAGACGAAGTTGTTCACGCCGGCGTAGGACTTCGCCGCCGGCATCTGGACGGTGAAGTCCCCGAGGGAGGTGTCGAAGGTGGCGTCCCACACCGAGCGCCTCCCGATACAGGCGGGCGGCGCCTTCGTGAACCACACGATGCGCTTCGTCTCGGTGGCGGACGGGCAGACGGGCGCCACCGCAGCCGTCGACAGCGCCTGCGTCGACGGGGGTGGGAACGTCGAGGTCGTGGTCGGCTTCGTCGCCGCCTTCTTGCTGTGGCCTCCGCCGATCTGGATGAGCACGACGATGAGGACGATGGCCGCGGCGATGGCGCCCAGGGTGGCGCCCCGGCGCATCGTGGCGCGGCGTTTGCGCTGCTTCTGAATGACCGCTTGCTTCTCGGCGCGCAGGGCGCGCTGACGGGCTCGTTTCTCGCTCGGCACGGCGGGAGAGGCTATCGGCTCCCGGTGGGCGGGCCAACGCAGGCGGTCCGGGCGGGCACCTCCGCCCAAGTAGCTTGTCGCCGTGGCCCTCGTCGTGCAGAAGTTCGGCGGCACCTCCGTTGCCGACACCGACCGGATCAAGTCCGTGGCCGACCACATCGCGCGGACGAAGCGCGCCGGCGAGGAGGTCGTCGTCGTGGTGAGCGCCATGGGAAAGACGACCGATGACCTGCTCCGCCTCGCCCACGACGTCTCCAAAGTCATCCCCGGGCGCGAGATGGACATGCTCTGGACGGCTGGGGAGCGCATCTCGATGGCGCTCATGTGCATGGCGCTGGCCGAACGAGGCGTCCCGGCCACCTCCTTCACAGGCAGCCAAGCCGGCATCATCACCGACGACATCCACACCAAAGCCCGCATCATCGAAGTCAAGGGCGACCGCATCCGGGAGGCGCTCGCCATCGGCTCGGTGCCGGTGGTGGCGGGTTTCCAAGGTGTCTCGACCGCACGGGACGTGACCACGCTCGGCCGGGGCGGCTCCGACACGACCGCCGTCGCCCTCGCGGCCGCCCTCGGCGCCGAGCGTTGCGAGATCTACACCGACGTCTCCGGCGTCTTCTCGGCCGACCCCCGCATCGTGCCGAGCGCCCGCAAGCTGAACCGCATCTCCTTCGAGGAGATGCTCGAGATCGCCGCCACGGGGGGCAGGGTGCTCGCCCTGCGCTCCGTCGAATTCGCTCGGAACCACCACGTCACGCTGCTCGTGCGCTCCTCGTTCACGTGGGAGCCAGGCACACTCGTCACCGAGGAGGACCCCGATATGGAGCATCCGGTCGTTTCGGCCGTCACGAGTGACACCTCGTCGGCCAAGATCACGCTCTCGGGCGTCGCCGACCGCCCCGGGATCGCCGCCACCCTGTTCCGGGGCTTGGCGGACCGCTCGATCAACGTCGACATGATCGTGCAGAACATCTCCCACGACGGCACGACCGACATCTCCTTCACGGTGCCGAAGGACGACGTGACGGCCTCCCTGCAGGTCGCCGAGGCGATGCGGCCGTCGCTCGGGGCCGTCTCGGTCGTCGCCGACGAGGAGGTCGCCGAGGTGTCGCTCGTGGGCGCCGGTATGAAGACGCACCCCGGCGTGACCGCCACGATGTTCGAAACCCTCGCCGCCTCCGGCATCAACATCGAGATGATCTCGACCTCCCCCATCCGCATCTCCTGCATGGTCCGGGCGGCTGTGGCCGAACGCGCCGTGCAGGCGCTGCACGAGGCGTTCGAGCTGGCCGGCTGAGGTGGGGAGCGCCGGTGGGCGGGGCGCACGCCTCACTTGGCAGCCGGCGGCGGCCGGATTCACTTCTGGAGTGAGAAAGGGACAGATACGTCCCCTCCGCTCTCCAGAATGGCCAAGAAGGAAACCCCGCCCGGCGGCGCCATCGAGGCCGGCCAGCCCCTGACCCGGGCGGGCGGCGGCCGCCCCGTAGAATCCCATCATGAGAGTCGGCGTCTTCGGAGCCACCGGCCAGGTCGGCGGCGTGATGCGTTCGATACTGGCCGAGCGGGGCTTCCCCGTGGAGGAGATGCGTTACTTCGCCTCGGCGCGCTCGGCCGGGAGAACGCTGCCCTGGGCAGGCGGGGACGTTGTGGTGGAGGACGCCGCCACGGCCGACTTCTCCGGCTTGGAGGTCGCCCTGTTCTCGTGCGGTGGAGCGGCCTCGCGGGAACTGGCTCCCCGAGTAGCCGCGGCCGGTGCCATCGTCATCGACAACTCGTCCGCCTGGCGGATGGATCCCGACGTGCCGCTCGTCGTGCCAGAAGTGAACGGTGAGGCGCTCGCTTGCATACCCAAGGGGATCGTCGGCAACCCCAACTGCACCACCATGGTCGCCATGCCGGTGCTGAAGCCGCTGCACGACCTTGCCGGCCTCCGCAGGGTCGTCGTAGCCACATACCAGGCGTGCTCGGGTGCCGGGCTGGCCGGAGTCGCTGAGCTCGACGAGCAGGCACAGAAAGTAGCGGCAGAGGCGGCCGCGCTCACTTTTGACGGGTCGGCGGTGAGGTTCCCGCCTTCGGTGAAGTTCCCCGCCCCGATCGCCTTCAACGTCGTGCCGATCGCCGGCAAGGTCGTCGACGACGGCACGGGCGAGACGGACGAGGAGCAGAAGTGGCGGAACGAGGCTCGCAAGATCCTCTCCCTGCCCGGGCTGCTCGTCTCCTGTACGTGCGTGCGCGTCCCGGTCTTCACCGGGCACTGCAACGCCATCAACGCCGAGTTCGAGCGACCCGTCACCCCCGACGAGGCCCGCGCCGCCCTGGCGCGTGCCCAGGGTGTCCAGCTCTCCGATCTCCCGACACCTCTGGCCGTGGCCGGCGGGGACGTGTCCCTTGTCGGGAGGATCCGGGTCGACCAGAGCGCCCCGAACGCCCTGGCGCTGTTCGTCGCCGGCGACAACCTCCGAAAAGGCGCTGCCCTCAACGCCGTGCAGATCGCGGAGGCGTTGGCCGGCCGGAGCTGAGAGGCAGAGCCGACAGCCGCCAGATCCTGTTAAGACCGCTTTTGAGGAAAGCCGCTACTTACCGTGCTTGGCGATCCGCGTAACAAGCTGCCGCGAGAGCCCCCAGAGGCGTGCCAGCTCGCCCAGGCTCGAGCCCTCGGAGAGGCCAAGTGCGATGACAGCCCGCCGTGACTCGAGGCGGGCGCGCTCGAGCGCCTCGAGGTGATCCTGCAGTGCTTTACGCAGGTCGCCGACCCTGAGCGCCGTGAAGGCGTCGCGAACGGAGGACCCGTTCGCCAAGTGACGGGCGAACTGCTCGATGGCAGTCTCGGCCTCACACAAGGCCTGCCGAGCATCCTTGGAAGCCTTGACCACGACTTCCATGCGCTCGACGACGGCCGTCCTCTCCGGTTCCATCTCTGCCTTTCGATTCGATCGAATTCCACCAGCTGTTTCGGCATCTACCAGCACTGATTTCACCCGCGCCCGAACCACCAGCCTTTGTGGATAGCTGGCGGGGGCGCGCGGCTTGCAAGCCGAAACGTCCTGTACCCACGGACCCTGAGGGACAGTTCACGATCCGTGCCATCACGATATCGGAGACGAAGAGGCCGAGGTTGAGCATTTGTCCCCGTGCCGGCGCCGTGCTGGGCCGTGCCGGCACCCGCGTCGGGCAGACGCTCGACGACCCGTTCAAGTGGTACCGAAGTGGCCAACATTCGTCAGTAGTACTGGCAGAACAATGACAGCAGGTGTTGCGCAACAGGTATTGCGAAAGTCCTCAAGCGCGGGCGTGAACTGGTCGACAACATCTGCATCACATTGATGACAGTCGTGCTGCCACCGGAGCTGTCGAGCGGAGGCTGAAGGAGCCAGCGTGACTGACGTCACCCCGCGCGTCAGTCCTGAGCTGCTCGATCTCGGGCCGGTGGAACAGGCTAACCAACAAGAAAGGGAAAGCGAAGTGTCCGATAAGGGAGCTGTAGCCCAGAAGCGCGGCGTGACGACGCGTCTTGCGCTCACATTGGGGATTTTGCTGCTCGGTATCGCCGCCATCGGTGGTGTGTTCGCCAACTTCACCGACACCGAGGCCGCCGGCCCGGAGCCGTTGACCACTGGCCAGGTCCACATCGTGCTCGGCACCCCAAGCGGGGACCACGGGGCGATCACCGTCGGCCCGATCAACAACATGGCAGAAGGTGACAGCGTCTCCCGTGTCGTGGAGCTGACGAACAACACGACCGTGGGGGCGGCGGGAACCACCGGTCTGGCCTCGGTTGCCGGCTTG
>DASPSK010000393.1:0-7314 GCA_035623975.1 Acidimicrobiales bacterium
GCGAGGGCCGTCAGTGGGTCGGGTCGGTCGGGACGAGCGCGGCGGCGACGCCCGGTGATCCGGTGGCGGCCTCGACGGCCAAGCTGCGGAGGGCCTCCTCCTCAGCGAGCTCTTCCTCCTCGCCCGCGGCCGCACGGGCGGAGTGCGTACCCTCGCCGAAGAGGAACTTGTTGAGGATCGAGTACCGGCCCACCCATATCAAGCCGTAGGTGATGAAGTTGGCGAGGTGGACGATGATGATCTTGCCCTCGTGCGAGCTCGTGATGCGATCGGCGTTGTGGGCGGCGAGGCCGACCATGAGCGTCGAGAGCACGAGGCCGATGAGAGCGATGATCCAGAACGGCATGACCTCTTTCCAGAGGTGCGACTTGCCCCGCTTGCCCCAGGTCCAGCGCCGGTTCAGGTAGTACGCCGGCACCGTCGCCACGCACGTGGCGATGACGTTGCTCCCCATCGCCGTGTCCAGCGGGTGGGGGTACAAGCCGAAGAGGATGGCCTGGGAGACGGCGGTCGTGATGAGGGACACCGTCGCGAACTTGAGGAAGCGCCGGAAGTGAGGGCCGGAACGGAACGCGCGGTATCGGCCGATCAAGGACGACATGTGCCGAGTCTATCGTCTCCGTCGTGGCAAAGCCTCTCACCGACCTCGTCGCTCTGCTCGATCTCGAAGTCATCGAGGTGAACATCTTTCGCGGATCCCACCTCGACGAGACGCGCCAGCGGGTCTTCGGGGGCCAGGTGGCTGCTCAATCCCTCGTCGCCGCGGGTAGGACCGTGGATCGCGGGCGGGTGCACTCGCTGCACAGCTACTTCCTCCGCCCGGGCGACCCCCAAGCGCCGATCCTCTACGAAGTCGATCGCATCCGCGACGGGCGCTCGTTCACCACGCGGCGGGTCGTGGCCATCCAGCATGGCAAGGCGATCTTCAACCTGCAGTGCTCCTTCCACATCGAAGAGGTGAGCGTCGAGCACGAGGTGCCTATGCCGGAGGCTCCCGATCCGGAGGGCCTGCCGACGCTGCAGGAGCGGTTGAAGGACGTGGAGGAGATCTGGGACGGTTTCTTCGAGCGGCCGAGACCGATCGATCAGCGGTTCGTCGGAGATCTGCCCTGGATCCGCTCGGACGGGGCGCCTCCGGACGCCCACCAGCAGCTCTGGTTCCGGGCGGACGGCACACTGCCCGACGATCCCCTCCTGCACGCCGCCGTCGTCACCTACGCCTCGGACATGACCTTGTACGACTCCATCCTCCACCGCCACCGCCTCCGCTGGGAGGACGGCCACTTCATGGGCGCCAGCCTCGACCACTGCATGTGGTTCCACCGGCCGTTCCGGGCAGACGAGTGGCTGTTGCTCGACCAGGAGTCGCCGACGGCCTCGGGTGCTCGCGGCCTCGCCCGTGGCCTCGTGTTCTCCCGCGCCGGCGACCTCGTGGTGAGCGTCGTGCAGGAGGGTCTCGTCAGGATCGGCAAGCCGCCGGCGTGACCCTGTCCGCCACCGCCCACCACCCGGCGGCCTTCGTGGCCACCTTCACCGTCTTTGTCGTGCTGTCGCTCGTCTTGATCGGCTTCGTCGTGCGTTTCGCCGTCAAACTGGACCGCTCCCGCAAGGCCGCCGCCGCCAGGGGCCGCCGGCGGCGGCCGCCCGGGCCCTGAGAGTCTGCTCGAGACGGCGAGCCCGGCTGCGGCCGGGCGTCCGGCTCAAACCGTTCCGCCCCGGCGACTCTCTCGGATCACGCCGAGGAGGGCGGCGCCGGCGAGCACGAAACCGATGGAGGCCGTCCACAGCCCGAACACGAGCGCCAGCCCGATGCTGGCCGCCGCCACGCCGAGGACGAACGGCCAGATGCTCGACGAGGGGAAGGCCGCCACGACGCCCGCCCCGTCGGCCCGCGTCGCCGAGGGGTCGTCCTCCGGACGGGGCTTCATGCGGCGCGACCACCAGAGGTAGTAACCACCCGGGAACACGCCGAGCAGTGTCGCCCCGAGCAGCATCAGCGTGCCGCTCGTCTCCCCGCTCAGGTACCAGTAGGCGGCGCAGACGCACGCGAAGAACACCCCGATGAAGAGCAGGACGTACGCCTCGACCTTCACTCCGCACTCCCGTCCGAGGGCTCCTCGCCCTCGTCACCGCCTGAACCCGTCCCCCCCGCCGAGGACGACCCGACCGTGGCCGGCTCCTTCGCCGGCACCCCGCGCCGGCCGCCGCCGTGGCCGTTCAGAGTCGTGTGCTCGGGATGGTTGTAGTCCCAGACGGGCCGCTCAGAGTGGATGGGCGGAATCCAGTAGAAGTTGTGGTGCGGCGGGGGCGACGACGTTCCCCACTCCAGCGTGTGGGCGTCCCACGGGTTGTCACCGGCGGCGATGGGCTGCCGCCACGACACCCAGAAGTTCAAGAGCGTGAGGGCCACGGAGATGAACAGCAGGTAGGCGCCCCCCGTCGAGATCTGGTTGAGGAACGTCCAGCCGGCTCCGGTCCCGTACTCGGCGATGCGCCGCGGCATGCCGTGCAGCCCGAGGATGTACTGGGGAACGAAGGTGATCCAGAAGCCGACGAACATGAACCAGAAGCTCGCCTTGCCGAGCGCTTCTCGCGTCATGCGCCCGGTGATCTTCGGGTACCAGTAGTACAGGCCGGCGAAGCCTCCGAACACGGCGCTGCCGAAGAGCACTTCATGGAAGTGGGCGACGACGAAGTAGGTGTCGTGGACGGCGAAGTCGAGCGGAGGGGAGGCGAGCAGGATGCCCGTGACGCCGCCGAAGAGGAAGACGACGAGGAAGCCGACGGCATACAGCATGGGCGTCTCGAAGCTGAGCGAGCCCCGCCACATCGTCCCGATCCAGTTGAAGAATTTCACGCCCGTGGGCACGGCGATGAGGTAGGTCATGAGGGAGAAGAACGGCAGCAGCGCCGTGCCGGTCGTGAACATGTGGTGCGCCCACACGCTCGTGGAGAGGGCCGCGATCGAGATCGTGGCGAAGACCATGCCCTTGTAGCCGAACACGGGCTTGCGCGAGAAGGTCGCGAGCACGTCGGTCACCATGCCGAAGTACGGCAAGGCGAGGATGTAGACCTCCGGATGGCCGAAGAACCAGAAGAGGTTCTGCCAGAGCACGGGGACGCCCCCGCCCGAGACGGTGAAGATGTGCGTCCCGAGGTGCCGGTCGCACCAGAGCATGATCATGGCGGAGGCGAGCACGGGGAAGGCGATGAGGATGAGGATGGCAGTGACGAGCATGTTCCAGGCGAAGATCGGCAGGCGGAACATCGTCAGGCCGGGAGCGCGCAGGTAGAACACCGTGGCGGCGATGTTCACCCCTGTGAAGATGGCCGAGAAACCCGTCAGCAGAACTGCCACGATCCACATGTCCGGGCCCGCCCCGGGGGTGTTGGTGGCATTCGAGAGGGGTGCGTAGGAGACCCAGCCGAAGTCGGCCGCCCCGCCGACGGTGAGGAAGCCGCTCACCATGATCGTGCCGCCGCCGAGGTAGAGCCAGTAGCTGAGAGCGTTCAGGCGCGGGAAGGCCATGTCGGGAGCGCCGCACTGCAGCGGGACGATGAAGTTGGCGAGGCCGCCAAAGGCGAAGGGACCGGCGAAGAGGTAGAGCATCAGGCTGCCGTGCATCGTGAACAGCTCGTTGTAGAGGTGCTGGCTGACGAGCGTGTTGTCCGGCGAGACGAGCTGGGTGCGCATGATCATGGCCATGCACCCGGCCATGCAGAAGAAGACGAGGGACGTGATCGTGTAGCTCTTGCCGATGACCTTGTGGTCGGTCGAGGTGAGCCACTTGAGGATGCCGGTCGGGCCGTGCTCCTCCTCGTGCGCAGGGGCGAGGGCGATCGATGGCTCGGCGGCGATCGTCACGGCTGCCCCGCTTCACTCTCGGTCACCCGGCTCTGGGGGCTCGCTTGCGTCTTCAGCTTCTGCTCCTGTTGAGAGAACCAGGCCTGGAACTGGCTGGGAGTGTCGACCCGCACGCTGAACAGCATCTCGGAGTGGTAGAGGCCACAGTACTGGGTGCACTGCCCGGGGAACACTCCGGTCGTCGTGGGGTTGAATTCGAAGGAGTTCACGACCCCGGGCTGGGCGTAGCGGCTGAAGTTGAACGCATGCACGTAGAAGCCGTGGATGACGTCGTGCGAGCGGAGGAAGACGCGCACCGTCTCGTCCGCCGGGAGCACGAGCTGCGGATAGATGGGTGACGTGTACGGCTGGGCGAGGGCGGAGGGGGCGGCGTTCGGGGCCGTCTCGACCGTGACGCAGTCCTGCGCCGGAGCCGTCGTGCAGTTGATGTGGGGGTTCGGCCCCGGCTTGGAGTACTGGAAGATCCATCCCCACTGGTAGGCCGTGACGTTCACGATCACCTGCGGCGGCTTGAGGACGTCGTCGATCTTGTTCTCGACGACGAAGGTGAACCCGAAGATGACGAGGACCATGAGGAGCGGGATGACCGTGTAGGTGACCTCGAGGCCGATGTGCTCGAAGAACTGCTTCGGTATGCGGTCGTCCCTCCTCCTGTAGCGGAAGACGGCCCAGAAGATGAGCGCCCACACGAAGACGGCCACGGCGATGCCGGCGAGCATCATGCCGAACCAGAGGCGGAACTCGAGGTGTGCCTGGGTCGTGACGCCCTTCGTCTCTCCGAAGCGCTCGTTGCAGCCCGTGAGCACGAGGGCGAGCGCCGTGACGGCGGCGGCCGGGCCGAGGGGCCGCCGGCGGGGGGCGAACCGGGCCGGCGGGCGACAGAGTCGGCGGGGCACGGCGCGACATTAGTCACGGGCATCCGGAGCGAGCCAGATAGGGCCCTTCGACGGCTCCGGCGGCCGGAACCGGCGTCTCCTCCGGGCCGCCTCAGGCGAGGTGGCGGCGGGATTCGCCCGCCGCCCAGCCGAAGATGCCCTTGGCCATCGTGGAGGTTTCGACGGCGGCGCGGGCGGCGAAGACCTCCGCCCGCACGCGGTGGATGCCCGCATCGGAGGGGGCGGCGAGGGCGGCGAGCTCGGCGAGGTGGCCGGCGAGCCGCAGATCGCCACCGGATCCGGAGGCGAGGAGAGCCTCGGCGCGCTCGGCCAGGCGGACGGCCCCGCCGGCAAGCGCTGCCAGCTCGGCGGCGAGCTCGCGGGCGGGGGCGGGCTTGAGCGAAGCCGGGTCGCCGTCGTACCAGCCGCCGTACTGCCGCCAGAGGTTGCGGACGATGAACTCGGGATCGTCGTAGACCGGACGCAGGTACGGCCGCGCCAGCAGGTCGGCCGGCATCTCGATGGCGTGAATGACGTCGCTCAACGGGGCACCGGTGTTCATGAGCGCGATGGTCTGGCTCACGAGCGACTCGAGCAGCTCGGCGGTCGCCGTGAGCGCTTCGAGGACGCGGTCGGCCCCGACGACGGGAAAGCCGTGCCCGGGCAGGAGGACGGCGGCGCCGAGCTCGCTCATGGCCCGAAGAGCCGCCGCCCACTCGAGCGGGTAGCGCTGCACCTTCTGGGGGTTGCCGGCGTTCGGCGACGCCCAGATGAACAGGTCGCCCGGGCAGAGGACCCCCCGGTCGGGCACCCACGTCCAGGTGTGGTCGTCGGTCTCGCCCCGGGCGTGATGCAGCTCGAAGAGCCGCCCGCCTACCTCCAGCTCCAGATGGTCGCGGTAGGTCCGGTCCGGGTAGCGGTACTCGGTCGGCCAGCTGAGGTTGGCGAGGCCGAACTGACGCTGGTTGATGACGGCGTTGTAGCCAGCGGTGAGGATGTAGCGGTCAAAGCGCGCCGGCATGGCCTCGTGGGCCACCACGACCGGCCCCGGCCAACGCTGCGAGCTCGCCTCCTCCTCGAAGACGCCGACGCCGAAGACGTGGTCGATGTGTCCATGCGAGAACACGGCCGTGTGCAGGCGGCCGTCCGGGCTCGCCGGCTGCCATCGGCGGATCGCCTCGTGGTTCTGCCGAGCGGCCAGGGCGTGACCCGTGTCCACAAGGACGAGGCCGTCCGGGCTCTTGAACGCCGACACCCGGGCGAAGGAGGCGACATAGGCGACGTCGTCAGCGACCTCGGTGAGGCTCCCGTCCGCAGCGAGCGGGTGGTGGTCGGCGACGTCGGTCTCGCCCCGCCAGAGCTGGTCCGCCAGGTCGAGAATATCGTCCATCTGGCTGACAATACCGGCGCGAGAAGATGGCCTCCTCAGCCATCACGTGCTCGGCGTCGCCTCAGTTCGTGCTGGCGTCCTTCGGGAGAACCTCGGGAGTGGCGGGGGGAGCCGGCGCGCTCGATGACCCGCTGGCGGGGAGTGCCCCGTCCTTGTCACCCTCCTCGAGGCCCTTCTTGAACTCGTGCGAGGCGCTTCCGAGACCGCGTGCGAGCTTGGGCAGCTTCGTGCCGCCAAAGAGGAGGACGACCACCACACACACGATGACGATGATGCCGTCAACACCGAAAATTTCAGCCAGGACCACCTGCCCTCCTTTCATGAGGACGATTTCAGAATAGACGCGACTTGCAGATCCGGCGAGCGCGCCCCTCGGAGCCGGGTCGGAGCCCCACCATCGTGGCGCTCGGCGCCGGGGGTGCGCAACCCCTCCGGTGCTCTACGTGCCCACCTCCCTGCCCGGATGATGCGCCAGGTCACGACCCCGTCCAGACGGGCGGGCGTTTCTCGGCGAAGGCGGAGGCTCCTTCCATGGCGTCCCTGCTCATGAAGATCGGCGCCGTGAGCTCGGTGTTCATGTCCCAGGCGGCGTCCTCGTCGAGGCCCATCGACCGGCGCATGATCTCCTTCGAGGCGCGCACCGCCAGCGGGGCGTTCTCGCAGATCTTCTCGGCCAGGGCGAGCGCCTCCGCCACAACCCGGTCCGCCGGCACGAGGCGGTTGACAAACCCGAGCTCGGCGGCGCGTTGCGCCGAGATCGTCTCTCCCGTGAGCGCCAGTTCGAGGGCGATCGAGTAGGGCACGCGCTGGTGGAGGCGGAGAAGGCCGCCGCCGGCGGCCACGAGACCCCGCTTCACCTCGGGGAGCCCGAAGGCGGCGTGATGGGCGGCGACCACGAGGTCGCAGGAGAGGACGATCTCGCAACCGCCGGCGAGGGCGACGCCGTTGACGGCCGCGATGATGGGTTTCGGGAATTTGCGGCGGGCGATGTTGGCGAAACCGTGCTCAACCGACATGATGTCGCCAGCCTGGCCCGAGACGAAAGCCTTCAGGTCCATCCCGGCGCTGAAGGCCTTGTCACCCGTCCCGGTGAGCACGACCACCCAGACGTCGTCATCGGCGGCGATCTCCTCGAGGGCGCGGCCGAGGGCGATGCTCGTCGGGCCGTCGATGGCGTTGCGGGC